>CALDTA010000478.1:0-3807 GCA_937924455.1 uncultured Deinococcales bacterium | reverse complement strand
GTAAGAAGACATTAGATTTGAGTGTTCTTTTGATGCTCAATCCATTTGGTGACATCACTACGAAAGCGGTTTTCCCATGCTTCTATAGGTGTTTCGGTTAGGCGCTCTAGTGCGCTATCACCAGATAAACCAAAGTCAATTGATAGCATTCTAGATACATCACTTTGCCATTTTGGAAAGCGTTGAGAGAATGATTGTGCGTGGAGCAAACATTGTGCTTCTGCTAAAGTTCTTTCTTCTTCACTGAGTCTGTCTATAAGATTTAACTGTTCGACGCTGTATAGAGAACGGTTGCTAAAGAGATGAATACGTTTGTAAAAGGCAGTTTGCCAAGCATTTTTGTCGTACCAAATAAACTTAAGAGGTGCGAGTGCTGTGTGTAGGAGCCATGGTGATGTGCGTGGTGAAAGACTTGTTTCTGCCCCAGTATCTAGTAGTGAGCTAGTGTAATTAGCATCGCTCGAGCCTCGATACCAGAGTATCTTACCGAGCTGATAACTCAGTTCCCCTGCAAGACGAACAGAGCGTGTTTCGTCTCCTTTTAGAGAGTAGCGAATAACGCCAGTAACAGGGTTTGTGCCGCTCCCACGCCCAGGTTCTACCACTTCCAAATTGACAGTACCTTCAAGGGGCGCATCGATATAAGACTCCACAACAGGTATGACATGAACCAATACATCATGTAAAAGACCAGCTTCTGTTTCTAAGTTTGTTGGGAAACGTGTAGTGATGCGATCAGTACGTCGTTCGCCTAGCTGGTCAATTTTTAAAGGTTCTGTATTACTCATAATGGTATTTGGGTGATATCCTCAAGCTAGAGTATATAGTAACCATACGTGATGTATGAATTAGAAAAAATAGTCACCTCATTTGAGGTTATAACTAATGTAACATCATTTAAGCATCATCATGGTGCAAGCTGTTTTTAGTATCCAGATGGTGCAAGCTGTTTTTAGTATCCAGTGAACTAAGGTAGATGCTGATAAATCTAGCGTGTTTTAAACGAAATCTAATGAACAGTTTTTTTGTTCATTCATAAACCGCCACTTAGAAAAAAGATGCAACGTTGCAATAAATATTTCTCGAACCAGATTTAGTTTGACATCCACTATAAGAATACACCCAAAAGAATGCACTCAAAAGAATGCACCCAACTGTCGGTTTGGACATTGTTTTCTGCACTTAAACACTATATGCTTCATGCATGGGTCGAGAGAACTCTCTACTAATTCAAGAAAAGTACCGTAGACTTACGCCAACGACATGGGTAGGTTCAGTTCCTGTTGGCAGTAGTCACCCAATTGTTGTGCAGTCGATGACAAATACAGATACTGCTGATGCAGCATCTACAGCTCAGCAAATTGCTGAATTGGCAGCAGCAGGTAGTGAAATTGTCAGAATTACTGTTAACAACAAGCTATCGGCTGAAGCTGTGCCAGAAGTAGATCAGCGTTTGAAGGATATGGGTGTTGATGTGCCTATCGTTGGTGATTTTCACTACAACGGGCATTTACTTCTAAAAGAATTTCCAAAAACTGCTGAAATCTTGGCAAAGTACAGGATTAATCCTGGCAATGTAGGTGCTGGCAAACACCACGACAGCAACTTCAAAACCATGATTGATGTTGCCATTGAGTATGACAAGCCTGTACGTATTGGCGTGAATTGGGGCTCTTTAGATCAGCAGTTGCTAACTAAGCTGATGGATGAGAATGCCGTTTCGGACACACCGATGGATGCTGCCGATGTTTTGATTGAAGCGATGTTACAGTCGGCATTACTCTCGGCGGGAGCTGCTGAGTCTTACGGTTTAGGGCACGATAAAATTATCATCAGTGCGAAGGTATCTAGAGCTAGAGATTTATGGAAGGTCTATGGTCTTTTAGCTAATCGTTGTGACTATCCACTGCATTTAGGTCTTACAGAGGCTGGCATGGGGGTTAAGGGCATTACGAGTAGTAGTGCTGCACTTGCGCCAATCTTGTCACAAGGCATTGGTGATACCATTCGTGTTTCACTTACGCCTGAACCAGGTGCTAACAGAGCCAAAGAGGTTGATGTGGCGCAGGAAATACTGCAAGCGCTTGATTTGCGTAGTTTTGCACCTTCTGTCACGGCTTGCCCAGGTTGTGGTCGTACAACCAGTACACTCTTTCAAGAGATGGCGAGAGACATCCAAGCCTATCTGAAAGCACAAATGCCAATTTGGGGTAAACAATATGAAGGTGTGGAAAATCTAAAGGTTGCTGTGATGGGTTGTGTGGTGAATGGTCCTGGAGAGTCTAAACATGCTGATATTGGTATTTCACTACCGGGAACAGGTGAAGACCCGAAAGCACCTGTATATCAGGATGGAAAACTGGTTAAGACTTTACAAGGTCCGAGCATCGTAGCAGATTTTAATGCCATGTTAGACGACTATGTGGTCAGACGTTACAGTTAATTTGTACATCTCCTGTCATGATATAATTTAAGTTGATGCACCTTTCAAACGCTCTTGAACATTGTATAAAGTTAACGAAGCAGCATTCGAGCACCTTTTACTTAGGGTCGCAGTTATTTAGTAAAAAGCAGCGACAAGCTGTGAGTGTTGTCTATGCTGTTTGTCGTAGTGGTGACGATGCGGTAGATGAAGTGAGTTGTCCAGACGAAGCTCGAGCTCGGCTCGAGCAGTGGTGGCAACACGTTGACAATGTATACAGTGGCACAATTGACGAAAGCCAACCCCTTGAAGTAGCCCTAGCTTGGGTCTTAGAGTCCTATGATGTTCCAAAAGAAGCTTTTCGAGAGCTATATCAAGGATTCGAAACTGATATAGCTATGCCAGAGCTGTTAACACAAGATGAGCTAATGCTCTACTGTCGTAGGGTCGCAGGGGTTGTCGGCTTCATGATTGCACCTATTTCTGGTTACTCTGGTGGTAAGGCTACACTTGATCAGGCACTTGCGCTTGGACAAGCTATGCAACTTACAAATATTCTCAGGGATGTTGGTGAAGATTTCCGTCGCAATCGCTGTTACTTGCCAAAAGAGTTATTAGAAAAGCATCAGATTGATGTTGAAGCACTTAAAGCTGGACATATTGATAGTAATTATGTTGCTCTCTTACAAGAACTTTTTGATATGACCCACAAGTTATATAGAAAAGGTTGGCAAGGTATTCCTAAGCTTAAGGGAACAGGTGCATTTGCCGTAGGTGTTGCTGCTCTTAATTACGAAGGGATTTTGCGAAAGGTAGAGCAAAATCACTATGACAACTTGAATAAGCGCGCTTACTTGCGGACACGAGAAAGACTTCTGCTGATTCCTAGAGCAATATATTCCATTAAATTTTCAAGCTAGTTTAGGTAGCACGCTGAAACCACATGTCAGCTTATACCGTGTCTGAAACTATATATAGTAAAAGACTATAGTAGAAGAATGCGTTAAAAACGTCAGGTGCGTTAGTTTATTCCGCTATAGCACTCTAATACCGAAGTGAATCATAAATGTCATAATCCCAGTCAATACACAAGGTTTTCAAGCCTTTATCCTTCGGTTATTTCGCAATCTTTGCGACTATATCTTTATGACATTCATCTTTCAATTTAGTATAAGAGATAAACACTACAAATACATTATATGACTATACATGACTATATATGACTATGGGAGTCTTGAAGCCACTCTTCTATTAGCGTTTTCACGTAATGTTGACCCATGCTAAATGAGTTCGTTTCTACTCGTTACGAAGCTCGCCGATTAACTGACTTGGGTTAGTTGGGTTAGTTGGGTTAGTTAATCGTGGAAGAGCTTTTAATCTCAAAT
>CALDTA010000477.1:0-4074 GCA_937924455.1 uncultured Deinococcales bacterium | reverse complement strand
AGTGTGTGCATCGTACCTGCACCAGTTGCGTTTAGCTGGATTTCAACATCATCAAGTGCTTCATTGACAATGTTTACAAAAGTTGAGTTCACCAAGTAAGCACTTGTACCTGGTGCCAAGCTTGACATCTTCAAGATTTCTTGAGCAGATGCCATACTTGATAGCAATACTACTGCAAGGATAAGACCGAATAGTTTTTTCATGTACGTTCCTTCCGTTGACACAGTATTTATTATATGAAAACAATACTGTTATCTAAACTATAGTACTAACACTTCAAACGTATATGAGCTTGAAGCACTCATCATCTCTAACTACTAATTCATAGCAGCTACAGAGTTTGAGTTTCTTACTTGCAAAAACTCCCAAATTAGGAGCAAAATGCCGATGATAAATGCAGCCCAGTGAATGGTTGGGCTAACGAAAATGAGTGCTAATCCAGCAACAATTCGTAAGATGCGTGCAACAGGATGTAAGGTTGCACGACTAAAACCTGCAAGAGCTGTTTCGATTAACCAGATTGCCAAAATCATCCTGACAACTGCCGAGAGAAATTCTCCCCATTCAAAAACGCCACCGATTAAGGTCAGGCTAGGATTAAAGACAAACATATAAGGGACTAAGAAACCTACAAAAGCAATTTTGATTGCTGCTACTGCGGTTTTCATAGGTGGCGCTTCTGCGATGGGGGCTGCCACAATGGCAGCAATCGCCACAGGTGGTGTCACGAAAGATAACACTGCGTAGTAGACAGCAAATAGGTGAACTGTGAAGATGGATAAAGTACCGTCACCCATGCCTTGAATCGCAGGTCCCATGACTAGAACAATGATGAGGTAAGCAGGAACGGTTGGTACACCCATTCCAAGAATGAGGCAACCGCCCATCATCAAAAATAATGCCAAGAGTAGATTACTACCTGCAATATCAAGAATGAAGCTTGAGAAGCGTAGACCTAGACCTGTCATATTAAAAATACCTATGACGATGCCAATTAGGGCAACTGCACATAAGATAACGCTACAGGCTTGACCAGCTTTTGAAAGAATTGGAATGAGTTTCCAAGGAGCTCTTCTGAATTCTGGATTTAGTAAGACGCCAAGAACAAGTGCAGCAATGGTTGCATAAAAACCTGCTAAGGCTGCTGAATAGCCTGCTATCAGTACCCAAATGATGATAATCATAGGGATGATGAAACAAAGCGACATGAGCCAGTCTTGTCTGGTAATTTGTGGACGTTGCTCTTTTGGAATTACAGGAATATCGTGTTTAGCAGCTTCAACAGTTACAGCAGCAAAAAGTCCACCATAATAAAAGAGTGCTGGAATAAGCGCGCCTAGTGCAATATTTAAATAAGGAATGCCTGTAACATCTGCCATGATAAAGGCAACTGCGCCCATGACAGGAGGCATGATTTGTCCACCAGAAGAGGCAGCAGCTTCGACGCCGCCAGCAAAGGAATTCTTAAAGCCCTGTCCTTTAATCATGGGGATAGTGAATACCCCAGTTCCCACAACGTTAGCAGTTACACTTCCAGAGATTGTTCCGAACAAACCACTCGCGACAATTGCAGCATGGGCAGCGCCACCACGTAAGCCACCTGTTAGGTTAAATGCGAGTTTGAGCAAAACAGCACCAGCACCAATACCTTCAAGTACAGTACCGAAGACTATAAAAATAAGAATCAGACTGATGACCACAGCAGCAGGTTGAGTGAAAACACCATCAAAGCTGTACCAGAGAACTCGCATCACCTCAGTGAATGAGTAGCCAGCATGTCTGAGCATCCCAGGGGTATTTTGACCTACTAAGCCATAGGCCAGTGCAAGGCTACCAACTATAGTTAGAGGCGGTCCAAAGAGACGGAGTGCAACTATCAATATGCAAACAACCGCAGCAAGTGCGATGAAGTTTTCTGTTGGAGATACAAAAAAGAATGAGCCACTTTCAAGCTTGCGGAAAATTTTGAAGTACCAGTTTAAAGCAACTGCAAAGGTTGCCAAAATGGCGACATCAAGCAAGAGGAATGGAAATTTAGTTAGCCAACCTTGATTTGTCAACCATTTAGGTCTGCTAAAGAGTGCAATAGAATGAATAATAAAATAGATAATGCCAAGTGCAGCAGCGATGATCAAACCAGCTCGAGCCAGATTCTGTACCTGACTGAAGTCTGTTGGTAATTTAGAGATATCAAAACTGCTTCCTAGGGCTAAATAAATAGCATAGCCAAAAAGCGGAATTAGAATAAGATTGAGCAGTATCGAGCTTTTCTTAAAGTGCCAAGCATTTTTATTGAGGAAAAGTGGACGACTTAAAATAACGGTTACAAGACCTGCAATCACTGTGCTTGGTCTAAGGATTGTGTCTTCGAAAACACCAAAGCCCGAAACGCGAAAGGCAAGTGCTGCAATGGCAAGACCTAGTAGGAAAACTGGCCAACCAAGGAAGGCGGGTAAAGACTTTGTATTTACTGAAAGAACATCTTTTGAACCCTCTTCAGCATTGATATCAACATCAATCTGTTTAGTGGGAAGAGGGGTGGGCTCGAGCTTGTCTTTTGCCACAGACTTGCCTCCATAAGACTTTTTGCCTCAATATGATTTAGCTAAGTGCCCAAATCTTTAAAGCGCTTTAATTAGAAATGTACCTAAATGTATGCCAAAACCCACTCTATTGTCAAGCTTTTGAACATTTAATATTTATAGAAATGACTTTAGCTTAGCAACAGCTTGATTTTATTATTTTTAGGATGTATAACTAAATAATTCAAGCGCTTTAATTAATAGCAATTCCGCTTAATTCATTAGTTCATAAGCTGTTCTGATTTAAAAATCTAACTATGAAGCGGAATAAACTAACGCACCTGACGCTTCTAGCTGGTTACTTTATTAGTTATATTGTCGGACTCGATATAAAAGGAAGGCTATAATGGCAACGATATATGATGTGGCAAAAAAAGCTGGCGTTTCAGCTAGTACTGTGTCGCTTGCCTTTAACCAACCTCACCGTATCAAAACTGAAACCAAAGAGCGTGTTTACAAAGCTGCTAAAGCATTGAAGTATGAGGCAAATAGCTTTGCACGAGGTTTGGCAGGCGGACGTAGTAAACAAATCGCTTTTTTGCCAACAGATATTCGCTTTCCTTCGTCCTCTTCTATCTATAAAGCTCTCGAAGAAGTTCTCACAGAAGAAGGCTTTTTGACCCTCATTGCTAATACCGATGGTGATATTCCTAAAGCAGAAAAGACAATAGATAAACTAATCGCAAATGGTGTAAGTGGTTTTATCTTTAATCCTGCCCAATATGGTTTTTCAACAGATTATTACAACATCATTAAAAGAATAATTGAGCAAGATATAGCAGTTGTGACTTTGGGACATGAAAGCTCTGAAGAGGAAATCGAGCATATTAGTTACCAACCCCAGTTGGCTGTGCAAGAGGGTATAGATTACTTAATTGATTTAGGTCACAAGGATATTGCCATAATTGGTGGTATTCCTGAGCAAAATATAGGTCTTCCTAGATACCTTGGCTATTGCCAAAGTTTACTGTCTCACGGGATAACACTAAAAGATGCCTATCACATTCAGGGAAAACTAACGCCTGACCTTGGCTATACAGGTTTAGAGCAGTTGATGGCACTACCAAATCCTCCAACTGCAATTTTCGCACTTAATGACGTGGTTGCAACTGGTGTAATTGATGCCTGCTTAAAAATGCAAGTTCAACTACCTGAGGATTTATCGGTACTAAGTTTTGATGGTGGTGGTTTGTATGGTCGGGCAACACCTGCTATTACGAGTATTATTATGCCTACTTACGAGATAGGGCGACAAGCTGCTTTGAGTATGATTAATCGCTGGGAAAAGCCAGATTCTGAAAAACGAAATAAAGTTGTACGTTGTGGCTTTGAGGTTCGAGAGACAACGGCCGCACCTAAGATGGTGAAATCTAAAGTGCTACAAAGCACATATTAACTTTTCTTCAAAAATATCGTCGGCTGCTAGAAATCAAATCATCTTATGACATTGCCAGAGTTATTAATGCTAATACCATTTCTTAGCTTGATTCTT
>CALDTA010000476.1:0-7063 GCA_937924455.1 uncultured Deinococcales bacterium | reverse complement strand
GTAGTTGTTGGGAATGCCTTTGAGTTTGAGCTTGAAATTGAGTCGAATAAAAAACAGAATCTGATGATTGACTACATAATGCATTTCTACAGCGAAGCCAAAAAGCCAAGTACTAAAGTATTTAAACTCAAAGAAGTTTCTTTGGCAAAAGGGCAAGGTTTAAAACTCAAAAAGAAACACCCTCTGAAGCTAATGACAACAAAAAGACTTTATGCAGGAGAACATAGCATCACACTGCAAATCAACGGGGTTGAGTATGGTTCATTAAATTTTGATTTACTGGAATCCTAAGTTGAAAGATATATACTAAATATCTGTGTCATATACCACCATTTCTAAGCCATCCGAATTTACTGAGATTATTAAAGCTTCTCGCTTTATTGCCTATCTGTTCAAAGCTTTATCTGTTGAGGAGGCACAGGCACATCTGGCTGAGATTCGCAAACTTCATCCGACGGCAAACCATCACTGCTGGGCTTACCGAATAGGGGAGGTCTACCGTTTTTCAGATGATGGTGAACCAGGTGGAACGGCTGGACGACCGATGGTGGAAGTGCTCAATAAGCGAGATATAGATAGGGTTATGGCAGTGGTGGTGCGCTATTTTGGTGGTACTAAATTAGGTGCTGGTGGTTTAATTCGTGCCTATGGGGGTACTTTAGCAAAGGCTTTAGACAACGCTACATTAGCTCAAGTTCTTCCGATGGTTGAGCTTGAGATAGATGTGCCCTTTGAGCAAATGGATAGTGTGTTTCGCTTTCTTGCAGAACATCCTTTGACTAAGGATGAACCAAGTTATACCGCTACAGGAATGCAATTGAATTTGACGATGCAGCAAGGGCTTGAAGTTGCCTTTCTTGATGCTTTACGAGAGCTTAGTAAAGGACAAGCGAAGTTATTACATCAAAAAGATTTACCACTTGATGGCGAATAGAAACTCGATGTTTAAGGTTAAATAACTCACCTTATACTAAACTAAAAGAAGAAAGTCATAATCAATCAGTAGACAATGTTGACATTAGAACCGAAGGGCACATAAGTTACTACATTTTATTATCTTTGTGATTATGACATTTATGATTCACTTCGGTATTACGCACTTAACAATTTGCAATCAATACAAGCATCAATATTACTCATAAACCATAGCTTTAATGTTTTGATGCTCATAGCCTTAATGTTTTGATGCTATTAATTGCTTGTAAGCCATCTTTTTGTTTATTCACACTTTCAAGTTGTGTGATGCCTTCAAGTTATGTGATGCCTTGTACCGTGTCCAAAAAGATATTAGCGTTTCCACGTAATGTTGACCCATGCTAAATGAGTTCGTTCCTACTCGCGCTGTGTGGTTTTCACAGACATCTGCATCGCCGATTCACTGACTTAGGTCAGTAAATTGTGGAAGAGCTTTATGTAACCTTTGAAGTTTTTCAAAAAGCAAAAAAACTTCTACTTGTTTTTAAGTTATTTCCAACCTCAAATTAAACGCACCCTATGGTAAATGATAGTTGACAAGCTGCTGGTTGCTTTGTAAACTATCAAAATATTAAGTGCTTTGGCCCGGTGGTGTAGTTGGTTAGCATATCTGCCTGTCACGCAGAAGGTCGCGAGTTCAAGTCTCGTCCGGGTCGCCAAATATAGTTTGAAGAAGTTGAGTTATGCTCAACTTCTTTTTTTATGTGGCTTGTGTATCTATCCCCGCCTTCATTAAAGGATAATTCTAGTTTTATTTCATGCAGTTATGGTTTAGAATGCAAGTGTTGTGACCAAGTTACCGTTATTTCCTCTACCTGAAACAGTTTTATTTCCTGGTATGGCTTTACCTCTTCACATTTTCGAAGAACGCTATAAGCAGATGATTCGTGATTGTATGGAGAATGATATTAGTCGTATTGTCATTGTTTTGTCTAAGTCACAATTAGAGGCTGGCGATATAGAGAAATTTAGTGAAGGTGATTTTGAACCTGTAATGACCTATGTAGAGCCAAGTGAAAATGCTGACACTGATATAGGTGAAGAATTCCCAGCAGGGATGTTTGAAGAGGAAACAGCGTTTATCTACGAGATTGGTGCTTACCTCGACATTATGCAAATTTCTGAAAATAGCGATGGTACCTTTGATGTCATTGGACATGGGGGAGATCGCTGTAGGGTTGAAAATGTTGATGAGGCAAGTCATCTCTATTTAAGCATTGAAGATAAGCCTTTGCCTATCGAGCGCAGTGACCTAAATATTGAGCGTTTAAAGGCGTGGGATGCAGTAGAACTGTTTGGTCGTTACGCAACAGTTATGTACCCTCTTGATGTCAGGCAACAGATTGATGCAGCAATGCCTTCGGATATCAACTTGCAAGCCTCTTTTATCTGTGCCAACTTAAATGTTGACAGCAGCACAAGACAAGAACTGCTTGAGGCAAAGTCACTACTTGATCGTTTTACGCTGGCTCAAGCGATTATGAAATCTGAACTGCGTAAGCTAAAGCAGAAAAGTGCCCAAGCGGTAAAAGATGCTGTAAGCGATTCAGGTGAAGAGCTACAAGAAGAAAAACAAGAAGAAAAACAAGAAGAAAAACAAGAAAAGCCAGAAGAAAAACTAGAAGAAAAACTAGAAGAAAAACTAGAAGAAAAACCTGACCAAATTTAATGAAACAGTCTTTAGCAGAGAAATTGCGTTTTGAATGGTCTAGGTTGCCTTATGTCTGTACTGATGTTGCAGGGACAGGTGGACAGATTCGTCAGGAGACTGAAGATTTTCAGGTTGAGGAACTGCCACTGTATTTACCTGAAGGAAAAGGTTCGCACCTCTATGCCTTCATTGAAAAACGTAATTTGAGTACCAGAGATGTTTTTGTTAAATTGCTTAATGCTGGGATACCAGAGCGGAATATTGGTGTTGCAGGTCTGAAGGATAAAGCAGCCGTTGCTCGGCAGTGGATTAGTGTACCAAAGCGTTTTTCAGAAGCTCTTAAGGCTCTTGATGATGTAGAAGATATCAAGATTTTAGAACTCTCTTATCACAAAAATAAATTGGCAATAGGTCACCTGTCAGGTAATCGCTTTAAGTTGCGGGTACGAGGCTGTGACTCAGGTGCTTATGAATCAGGTGCTTATGAATCTGATGTTATGGCGCTTGCACAGCAATCAATTGATGTGATTGAACAATTAGGAATGCCCAATTTTTTTGGACCACAGCGTTTTGGTCGCTTTGGAAACAATGCCTTAGATGGTCATAAGATTTTGATGGGTGAACGTGTGCCTGGCGGTCGGCAGCTTAAGCGCTTTTTTATTTCTAGTTTGCAATCTGCACTCTTCAATCAAAACTTGTCGTGGCGTATTGAGCGTGGTGTCTTTAGAGGATTGGTATCGGGTGATTGGGCGAAGAAGCACGACACTGGGGGAGAGTTTGAGGTTAAGGTCTTAGAGGCAGAATTGCCAAGAGCGCAGCGTAATGAGATTAGTAGTTTATTACCTTTGTACGGTAAGAAAATTGTGATTGCTGAGGGGGATGCGGGGAGGCTCGAGCAAGACGTCCTCGACCACTTTGAAATTACTTGGGATGCTTTCACTGGCAGACGAGGCGCAAGGCGCATTACAAGAATATTCCCTAAAGATATTGCATTAAGTGCGGAAGATGATGGCTATACAGTAGCTTTTACACTGCCAAAAGGCGCTTTCGCAACGGTGTTTATGCGTGAACTGATGAAGGTTGATGTGGATGCACCATTAGAATCACCTAATCAGCTAGAATCTTCAGAAAAAATTTGAATTATGCCCCAAATAGCTGTTGATGCTAAGTCTTATTTAGGACAATGGGTAGACATTATCATAGATAGACCCATAGGTAGTTATCATCCATCAGGTATGCCTCAGTACCCTATCAACTACGGTTTTGTACCTAATACTGTTGCTGGTGATGGTCATGAACAAGATGCCTACGTTCTTGGTGTTGTGGCACCATTGGATATCTATCATGGGTTTTGTGTGGCTGTTATCCAAAGGCTTAATGATGTTGAAGATAAGTTAGTTGTAGTGCCAGATGAAGCTTATGCAAAGGTTTTATCTGATAAAGATATTTTGCAGGCAACAGAGTTTATCGAGCAATATTTCGATATAAAGCTAATTCGATATTTTGAGTCTTGAATAATGATATGAAGCATGGCAAACTAAAGCAAGTATGCCTCAAGACCTTTCTGTAACCCAGTCTAAGACCCAGTCTAAGACCCAGTCTAAAACCCAGTCTAAAACCCAGTCTAAAACCCAGTCTAAAACCCAGTCTAACTATCCTATAGCTATCAAATTTTTACGCAGCATGTTTTTGCTACGCTGTCCTAACTGTTCACAGGGTGCTATTTACCCAAGCGTTTTTTCTTTTAAACCCAAAGAGCTGTGTGAAGGTTGTAGTGTCCGTTATGAACGTGATTCTGGTGTTTTTATCATGCCAGTGTTTCTTTGCTATTTTTTAGGTGCAGCCTTTGCAGCTTTATTTGGCTTGTTTTTAGGAATGCGTTTTGGCTTCTTTCAAGGCTTTACGCCAGTGTTGATTGTTGCTACAGTCAGCTTTGTTTTGTTGGTTTACCGCCCTGTAAAAGGCTTTTGGCTATGGATGTTATGGCGTTTTGGGCTTGTTAGAGCTGATAATTGAGCTTATTGAGTAAGCATATTAAGCGATTGAGGGCAGGCTGTTCATGACTTGTCATCTTTGATTCGCTACAATAAGAGATAACTTTTTTAGGGATTGAGATAATTAGCAGCAAACTGCTAATTCGAAATGACGACAATGATTACACGACGTTTGACTATGCACTACCGTTCAAAGCTTGATCGCCCCGTATCTTGGGTAGCTCTGGTTGGCTTTATGGGTTCTGGCAAGTCTCGTATTGGGGCTGAGCTTTCTCGTAAGTTGCATTTAAATTTTATAGATACTGACAAGGTTATTGAACGGGTTAGTTGTATGCAAATCCCTGACATTTTCGAACTATATGGAGAGACTACCTTCAGGGATTATGAAAGCGAGATTATTCGTCGGAGCTGTCGTTTAGACGATGCGATTATCTCAACAGGTGGTGGCACAGTCGTAAGACCTAAAAACCGTGAGGCACTCAAGAAACGTGGACCCGTTGTATTGCTTACTGCAAGTGCAGAGACAACGTTTCAACGGACTAGACGTCATAAGCGTCCATTGCTTGAGGTTGGTAATCCTATCGAGCGTATCAATGATTTGATGGCAGCAAGAAAGGGCTTTTACGAAGACGTCGCTAGTTTTACAGTTTCCACAGATAATCGACCATCTTTTGAAGTTGTGGATGAAATCATTGAAAAGCTGTATGAATGGCAAAATGGTCAAGATGAACTGGAGATGTTGCACGATGTAGCACAGCAAGTTCCAGACAATTTTTCAAGTACTACTGGTACTACTACTAATCAAGCTCTAAAGAATCAAGCGGCATTAGATAGTGAGATACTAGGTAGTGATATACTAGATAGTGAGATACACAGTAAGAATCTTCAAATACATTCAGAAACGACTGTATACAATGCCGAACAGCGACAGCATGTTATGCGACAAGAAATTTCTTATCAGCAAGTTGTGAAGATACAAACAAGACGCTTACCCGTTGAAGAGCACAGCTTAGATAATAATGAACCATCAGAAACGCAGTTTTCGGATGATTACATGACAGAAGTAACAGAAGCACCATTTGAAGAACAACAGTTTGAAGATGGATTACGACATAATTGTTTAGAGAATGAAGTTGAAAGTAGTGGTACTGGTCAGCATTCTAGTCAGCATTCTGATGCGAATGTCGGTTCTGTCAATTCCGTAAATGACAACTCGTCTGATAGAGCTAAAGAAGTTCAAGAGGAAGAACCAGAAGAGCTAGAAGAATCCAGAGATATCTATGCTGAGATGATTCGTGATTTGATGCGAGATCCTCGTGCCTGAAGTTGTAGTTGAGGTTTCACCAAGGTACAAAGTGCATGTGGAAGCGGGTATTTTGAGCCAGCTAGCTTCTTATATCTCTGAAACTAAAATTGCTGTCATTAGTGATGATATTGTTGGACCACTTTATGCAAAATTTGTGGTTGAAGTATTAGAGGCAGCAAATAAAGAAATTTTTGTTTATACAGTTCCCCATGGCGAAGATAGTAAATCTGTAGAGTGTTTTGCTAAGTTACTTCGACAATTAACGGTTGATGGTTTTAATCGTTCATCTGCAGTAGTAGCGCTTGGTGGCGGTGTAGTAGGGGATTTAGCAGGCTATGTAGCTGCAAGTTTCATGCGTGGTATTTCTGTTTATCAGTGCCCAACAAGTTTACTAGCAATGGTTGATGCAAGCGTTGGTGGAAAAACTGGTATTAATATTCCTGAAGGTAAAAATTTAGTGGGGGCTTTTTGGCAACCAAAGGCAGTGTTTATCGATGCTGATGTTTTTGATTCATTACCTGAAAGACAATTTAAGCAAGGTGCTGCCGAGCTTTTTAAACATGGTTTGCTTGCCGACCAGAGTATTTTGGCAAGCATTAGCTCAAAAGAATTCTCACCACAAGGTGACAAAGATTTTTTGAGTGATATTGTTGCGCGTTCTGTAAAAGTGAAAGCGGATGTTGTAGCCCAAGATGAAAAAGAGGCTGGCATTCGGGCACATTTGAATCTTGGACATACCTTAGCTCATGCTATCGAGGCTTGGTCGGATCACCGTGTGCCACACGGTGAGGCAGTCACTTATGGGTTGCTATTTGTTGCTTATATTGCCAAAAATAGAGGCTTTGCAGATGAGACTGAGCGTGTTAGAGCTTTTCTTAAGTATGTTCAGCCTGAGACTTTGGAACTTAAAGAGCTTGAGCCCTTGTTACCTTTTATTGGACGAGATAAGAAGCATTCTGCTGCAAAACAGCGTTGGGTGTTGCTTGAAAAGGTAGCTAAGGCAGCGATATATGATGATGTGGCTGTGGGGGAGCTCGAGCTCGCATGGCAACAATTCCAAGAAGCACTTGCTTAGGCTTGCCTTTTGCATTGAGTGATGAACTCAAACTATAGTGGGTAGCATGAAACTACTGATAC
>CALDTA010000475.1:0-3696 GCA_937924455.1 uncultured Deinococcales bacterium | reverse complement strand
GGCACACTCCTTTATGCAGTTTGTGCTATCAGCAAAGCTGAAGGTGTAGACATGATTGAAAGTTTCTTAGAAGAAAATACAAATTTTTCAATTGAGCCTGTTACGCTCACTATAGCTCATCAAACGTTTGATTTTGGTACTTATATCTTGCCTTTTGATGGTCTAGATGGATTTTTTGTTGCTAAGCTCAAACGCAGTAGTGAGTAGTAGCTAGCCTATTGTCAAATCTAGCTGTCAATCTATCTAGTGTCAATTTGGTGTCAATCTGATGTTTTTAATTGGGCATAAATAATAACCGCCAACAAGCCCAAAGCCCCCCAAAACACAAAAGGCACACTTGCACCAAAGTCTGCAAGACTATTGCCAATCGGTGGCGACACCGTACCACCAAAATTGCGAATAAAGCCAGCAAAGCCAACGGCTGTACCTGCTAGCTGTGGACCTATACCCCTTACTTCAATGACTGCAGTCATAAGCACCGCCATGTAACCATCAAATACAATGCCTGCAAGTGCTACCACTAGCCACACAGGTCTACCTGTCACAAAGCTCAAAGCACCCACACCAAGAGCTAGCATCAAAGAGGTAACAATCAAAAACACCTTGCGCTTCCCTACCCTGTCAGACCACATAACGATAGGTATAGCCCCAAGTAAGGATGTAAAGTAAAAGAGTGCCAAGACCTGATCCGCACTCACCACATCCCAACCGCTGTTTTTGAGATAAGTTGGTAGATAACCCGAGAAGCCATTAACACAGCCAGTTATGCCTAATGCGCCTAAGCCCATAATCCAGATATTTGGTAAACGCACAACTTTTGCAAGCCCTTCACGGAGGGGTATGGGCTGGCTCGAGCGCTCCCGTTGCCCCTGCGGATTGAGCAAATACCAAATTCCCGCCATGAGAACCGCCAAAACACCATAGAAAATAAGTACATTTTGCCAACCACCTAACAAAGGCGATAAAAAGCTTGCACTAACCAGTGAGCCAAGGCTAAGCCCTAAAGCCATCCCCACAGAAATCATACCATTAGCCAAACCCAACTGCTCTTTTTCAAACCACTCACTCACTACCTTGTGCAACACAGGCGGTAAGGCTGGCTGAAAGAGTCCCATTAGAAAAGTCGTTGCCATAAAGCCCCAAAAATTGGGTGCGAAAGCTCGCAGCGCACCAAAGATACCCGTAAACAAACAAATAAATATTAGCGACCGTCTTGTACCTATGCGATCACCAACGCTACCACCAACTAAGCCAAGGAACATGCCCGTGAGCGAAGTCAAGCCCCAAATCCAACCAACCTGTATCAGACTAAGATTGAGGTCCGCTGAAATCTCTTTAAAAAGCACAGGTAAGGCAATGTAGGGCATGGCAAAGACAAAGGTAGCTGTTAAAGCTGCCAAAATACCCATCGTCCACTTGAGATTGCTAGAAGCTGAATTCATAGTTGTCATAGATAGCGCTATGCTATCAAGAATCTTGAATGCATATACAGGCAATCATCAATACACGCATAACTATTCCGTAAGGTATTCCCCTAAAACCAAAAAGAAATTGGCATAAACTACTGTTATGAAACATGCACTCATAAACTGGGGTGGCTGGGAAGGTCACGAACCTGAAGCTTGCGGTCAGTTATTCAAAACACTTTTAGAAGAAGCTAACTTTAAAGTAGATATGGTCTCTGACTTAGATAAATACCTAGACACTGACTACATGGAGTCTTTAGACCTCGTTGTGCCTATTTGGACGATGAGCTCAATCACTGAAGAACAAGAAAAAGGACTTCTTGATGCTGTCAAATCTGGTGTCAATCTAGCAGGTTGGCACGGTGGTATGGCTGACTCTTTTAGAAACAATGTTGACTATCAATTTATGGTCGGTGGTCAGTGGGTGGCGCACCCTGGCAATATCATCAACTATAAAGTAGATATCGTAGACTCAAGTAACCATGCTGATCCTATCACCGCAGGCATCGAAGATTTTGAGATGAATTCGGAACAGTACTATATGCACGTGGACCCAAGCAATGAAGTACTTGCCACCACAACTTTTTTTGGAGAACACGGTGATGTGCCTTGGATTGCTGGAACTGTGATGCCTGTTGTCTGGAAAAGATATTACGGCAAAGCTAGAATTTTCTATACATCACTTGGACATATTCGTAGTGACTTTGATGTACCTGAAGCCAGAGAGATAACCCGAAGAGGTTTGTTATGGGCAGCAGGAGCAGAAGTTTAAAATGCCGCTTTCTTTTGATATGCCACTTGAGGAATTACAGACTTACCAAGGTCGTAATCCTAAGCCTGATGACTTTGATGCTTTTTGGGATGAGAGTGTTCGGGAGATGCATGAGTTGGGGACAGAGTTTAGGCTCGAGCCTGCTAACTTCTCCTGCTCATTCGCTGATTGTTACCACCTCTACTTTAAAGGTATGGGGGGAGCTCGAGTCCATGCGAAACTTTTAAAACCAAAACAGCAAACAGAGCCTAGTCCAGCCATACTCATGTTCCACGGTTACTCAATGGACTCAGGCGATTGGTCGAGCAAACTACCCTACGTTGCAGCAGGTTATACAGTCGCTGCACTCGATTGCCGTGGTCAGGCAGGCGGTCTATCTGAAGATGTTGGTGGCGTTCAAGGTTGGACACTCAATGGGCATATTGTCAGGGGACTAAGCGATGCACTTGATGGTCATCCAGAAAAATTACTCTTTCGAAATATTTTCTTAGATACAGCGCAACTTGCACGCATTGTCATGGCGATGCCAAACGTTGATGAAACTAGAGTCGGTGCCTGTGGTGGTAGTCAAGGTGGCGCACTTACAATTACTTGTGCAGCTTTAGAACCTCGAATCAAACAACTTGCCCCCATCTTCCCTTTCCTAAGCGATTACAAACGCATCTGGGAAATGGATTTAGCTGTTGATGCCTACCGTGAACTACAGGACTGGTTTAGACGCTTCGATAGGCAACATTTACAAGAAGATGCCGTCTTTAATGCTTTAGGTTATATAGACATTCAACATTTAGCTCAACGTGTTCAAGGAGATGTCCTATGGTTTATTGGCTTGATGGATAAAATATGTCCACCCTCAACCCAGTACGCTGCCTACAACAAACTAAGGTCTAAAAAAGACATCAAACACTTTCACGACTTTGCACATGAAGATTTACGAGATGCAAACGATATGATTTTTGAATACATGATGGAACTATAGACAATGACTAATGAGTCAAATCCAAAAAGTAAATTAGGCATTGTAGTTGTCGGTGCAGGTGACATGGGTGCAAAACATGCGCTACACTGGCACAATGCTGGCGCAAAGGTCATCGCAGTGTGTGACCCAGATTTAGACAGGGCAGAAGAAGCTGCTAATCCTGTAGGTGCTAAAGCAATAGCAGATTATGCAACTATCAAAGGCAATCCTGAAGTTCATGCTGCATCCGTCTGCACACCAACTTTTTTACATGCAGGTATTGCTACAGACTTTGCATACTTAGGCAAACACGTTCTGATAGAAAAACCTATTACCCTAACCTTAGAACAAGCGCTATCGATTAAAGAAGTCAGTGAAACTTCAGGTGCTCAAATACGTGTAGGCTTTATGCGCCGTTTCGACGAAGCCTTCCCAAAATATCTCGACTTTGTAAAACAGCTAGATGAACCTATCCTAGCAAGTGCAACCATTTACGCTGG
>CALDTA010000474.1:0-6149 GCA_937924455.1 uncultured Deinococcales bacterium | reverse complement strand
GTTTTTACGAGCGAGAGGTAGATGAGGCTGTTGATGCGCTCACGGCTGCGCTCGAGCCCCTCATGATTATCTTTCTTGGTGGCATTGTGGGATTCATCGTCGCTGGTATGTTCCTACCAATGTTCGCAATTATCGGTAGCTTGAGTGGATAAAACAAGAAAAAACTGAAGCTATTTTTTAGGAGCAAAGAAATTTGCTCCTAATTTTTTACCCCTAGAATCAATAGGGAGGTTTGACACTAAGGGCGGGGAGGAAATGCATACTTGCTTTTATAGCTTATCGTCTTTTCTTAGCAAGGCGTGATACTAGATAACAAACCTAGCTACATCCCTAAATTGGATGTTATCGAAGGTAGCGTGTTTTTGAGCTGTGTTTGAGCTGTGTTTGAGCTGTGTCTTTAAAGCTAGCGAAAAAACCGCCATTTAAAAAAAGGGTGCAATGTTTCCAGAAAAATCTTTACAGCTAGATTTATACAAGAATGCACCAACAAACTTAGAGTGCATCTGCACTTTGGTGGATATACAAGGTTTAGCATGCTTCTGTAGCATAGCGTAATGAACAGTCTTTATGTTCATTCAGAAACTGCAAGGTGCATTCGCATCGAACATAAGCCACTTTTTCCATTCAGTCCAAATTTTAGTCACCTTTCAGTTTGCGGATGCACCAACAAACCTAGATAACAAGTGGATGTATTTGTATTATGGCATCTATGGAACAATCTTTATCTACTCCGATAACCGAAGTTCTAAACAATCATGTAAGTTGTCGTCAATTCAAAGAGCAAGACATCAATGATGATATGCTTATGACAATCTTAAATGCAGCACGTCGATCGCCAACAAGCAGTAATATGCAGACTTACAGTATTGTGGTTGTGCGTAATCAAGATGTGAAAAAGGAGCTAGCGGTACTGACAGGTGGACAAAAGCATGTAGAAAGTTGTCCTGTATTTCTGGCATTTTGCGCTGATATTACACGTCTGCAAGCAATCTGTGAATTTCATGGACAAAGTTTATTAAAAAACCTAGAAACTACTCTAGTTTCAAGCATTGACGCAGCACTTGTAGGTATGTCTGTGCAAACTGCTGCTGAATCCTTTGGTCTTTGTGGCGTTATGATTGGTGGCATTCGCAATAATCCTAAAGAAGCTGCTGAATTATTGGAGTTACCAAAAGGCGTTTACATCACTTATGGCATGTGTCTTGGTTGGCCAAAAGATGACATTGTTCTTGATAAAAAACCACGTCTAGCTGAGCATGTAGTTATCCATCAGGAAACCTATAAAGTTGGAAATATTTCAGAAGAAATCAAAATCTATAACCAACAGCTCAAGGCTCATTATGAAGCACAAAATAGAAATCTCAGCGATGATGCATGGTCAGGACCAATAGCAAGAAAACAAGAAAAGCCAAATCGTCCTAAACTCAAACAAGCTTTAGAGGAGATGGGCTTTAGTCTTGATTAGAAGAGTTTCCCTTATATTGTTAAAAAAGTCTGTCACTCTGAGCGGAGCGAAGAGTCTTGAAGAATAAACTAAAAATGATGACGTTTTTGAAAATTCAACATTGAGTAGAATTTTCTCAAGGCAAAGTGTTATGTGACATTGAAATCAACAGTATCAAGCCAAATCGTCACTGGTCCATCATTGAGTAAGCTTACTTTCATGTCAGCCCCAAATTCACCACTTTCTACCTGAAAGCCTAATTCACGAAGCTGTGTTTGAAAAAACTCGTAAAGCGGAATTGCTTTATCAGGATGGGCAGCTTGTATATAACTTGGGCGGTTGCCTTTTCTTGCATCAGCATATAGCGTAAATTGACTGACGACTAAAATGCTGCCCCCAATGTCTTTGACACTCAAATTCATTTTTCCAGCATCATCACTAAAGATTCTGAGTTTCGATAGTTTGTTGGCTAGAAAAGTTGCTTCAGCTTCTGTGTCAGTATCCGTGATGCCTAAGAGTACAAGAAGACCTTTAGAGACTTCGCCTACAGTTTTACCTTCAACAACAACCTTTGCTTCTGATACACGTTGAATAAGCGCACGCATTAGTTGACGGAATCTTTCCGCTCTTTACTGTTTGCATTCACACCGCCTGCAAGTTCAGCGTCTTTGAGCTTAGTTTCTATGCTGTGAATAGCAGTACGCAAAGAATCCATTTCGGTTTCATCTAGGTTGCCATTGGTTTTTTCGAGTAGCATTTCTAATAGTTTTAAACTTCTTGTTGCTGTCTTTTTTGCAAGAATGCCATCACTGTGTAAGCGGGTGAGCATCGGACTAGTGACCTCGCCAAGTGCTGCTTCGGCTGAACTACGTACAGAGTGAACTAAGCCTATAAAGTCGGGATGTGCCATTAAAAGAGTCGGTCCTGTTGTGATGTATCGATGCTAACCTTTGTCGTTTTTGGACCAAGCGCATCCAGCTCTGCCTTGAGTTTTTTCATGTCTTCCCACATTTGCCACTTTGGAGAACCCTCGCTTCGACTAGGGTTGCGTAGCAGATAAGCAGGGTGATATAGCGGCATGAGCCGAATACCACTTTGCCACTCGTACCATTGACCATGTGTTTTTGTAATACCTTCTTTAGATTTTAAAAAGTACTGGGTAGGAACGTTGCCAAGCGTAGCAATCATTTGTGGACCTATGAGTTTAATTTGTTCCAAAATGAGCCAGTCACTAGCTTCGATTTCTTTTTGAGATGGATTGCGGTTGCCTGGTGGTCTGTATTTGACGATGTTCGTGATGTAAATATCATCTCGGTGGATGTTGACACTTTCAAGAATTTTATCTAACAACTGTCCTGCTCGACCAACAAAAGGACGTCCAGATTGGTCTTCTGCTTCACCTGGTCCTTCGCCCACGATGATGAGCTGGGCGTCTGGATTGCCTTCACCAAAGACCATAGTTTCTGATAAGTCACTAAGTTCAGGGGCTCGAGCCATCCCTAAAGCCTTCTCCAATAAGCTATCTAACTCTCTTTGCTCTGCCATATCAAACATTCTAACCTTAAGTGCTTGGTGTGAGCGAGTTATTGATGCATAGTGCATAAAAAAAATCAGGCTCAGAGATAAAGCTCTGACCTGATTGCATACTCTTCTCCAAAAGATACCTAGTAAGACATACATCTTTTTGGACTGAGTACAATTTATCTTGAATAATGTTACAAAAATCTTAATCTTGAATAATTCCTGTGATTAGTAATTCCTGTGGTCACCATAATACGATTCGTTTGGCTTCCAACCAAGCGCATTAGCCATTCGGTTGCTAAAGTTAAACATCGCCACAACTTGAGCAATGTCAAAAATAGCCTCATCACTAAATCCTTCAGCACGTAATACATCTAAATCATCAGGTGACATTTTTTCAGATTCGTTAGTCATTTTGACTGCAAAGTCGAGCATGGCACGTTCACGGCTGCTCAAGTCAACTCTACGGTAGTTGTGTGACAAAAGCTCTGTCTTTACGGGGTCGCCGTTGTGTCCTCGAAGGTAAGAAGTGTGTGATCCCAAACAATATTCACAACGATTTTCAGCCGACACCACAACGGCTATCATTTCTCGTTCTTCGGGGGTTATGTCTCCATCTTCACTGCACCCTTCATTGCGCATGAGATAGTCATAGTACTTAAACCATTTCATAAAGTGTTTTGGTGCAATCCCAAAGACTTTAAAAACGTTAGGTACTTCACCAAGTGCGTGCTCGGCTTTGCTAAATAGCGTTTGCATCTCTTCAGGTAGTTCTGATTGTTCTGGCATCTTTAGCCATGTTAGTTGTTCTTTAGATTGATTCACAAAATCATTTTATCGTAGATTCGCTAGTATGTAAAATATGGTAACAGTATATATAAAAGTCTTTAAAAGTAATAGAAGTTCCACGATTCACTGCAACAGTAGTGAATCGGCGAGCTTCGTAACGAGTAAGAACTAACTCACTTAGTGTGTACAGTTCACTATAAGTATAAAAATAGACTCCACACTTAATCTCCCCATAAGAATAAAGAGTGTGGAGCCTGAGGGATGATTATGTAGTCACAACTGTCTTGATTGGGGAAATAAACACCTCATGGTTTTGAAGTGAATCTGGAGTTAAAGAATCCCCTAGATGCTAACTTGCTCAATATTGCTGCTTAAGCTGAACTATTTTTTATCTAATTTTATAGACCACTTACAACTCAAACTTGTTCTAACCATTGAACAAGCAGTATTCAAAGAAATCTTGTCATCAGACTAAAAGCTTTGAGCCTACCCTCTGTTCATAACCTTTCCAAAGTTTCCACTTGTTTGCTGTCCGAAGAGGGCAGTCCACCTCTCTAAGCTTTTGAGGATTCTGTCTAATACCTTTTTAGAAAAAGTAATCTTTCACTAACGTTTGGCTTATTTCTACCTTATTTCATTAAGAAACTCCTAACAGCAAACTTTCATAATCGTACATAAATCGCATGGATATTGACTTTGCTGTGACATATCCACTGCGGAACACATCTTTATTGCAAGTCTGTATTTTGAATCATACTTACTATTGAAATCCCCATATCTTTAGTAGCGATTCACCCTTCTCTCCCTAAGGAGGTACACATGTATTACGTCGTTTATGTAATAGCTTTATGTTTTCAAAAAAGACGAATAGGTATTCCTATTCTAAATTCTACGTATAAAGCTACGTCTTATAGTTTCAATTTCTCCTTAGTTCTTTCCAGTGTATGTTTTCTCAAAAGTTCTTCTTTTGGAATAAGTTTTGTTGTTGCCAGATTTCTTTCCCTACCTCCCTTTTGTCAAATGGATCTTCAAAGACCATTTCTTAAATTAACCCCTTCTAATTCGAAAGGATTTCCCCTATATGCAAGAAGTTGAAAATTCTAGACCTCCAAACTCTTCTAAAATTCAGAAGTTAGCCTGGTGGAGAACATTACAGAGACGTTCTGTTTTCAAAAAAGATAATTCAAGAATAAAACTTAATAGTCGGCTTCCGGGAGTATTTTTATTGCTCTTGGCTTTTATAGTTATTTCTTTTAGCTCAACGGCAAGTGCAGCTGTAATTAATGTTTGTTCTAATGATAATACAGAGCTTGATTTAGCCGCTTCTCGGAATGCAACTACTGTTGCACTATTATCAGATTCTACTTATTTTGGAGCAAGTGGTTCACATGCTCCAGATACATTTAATTTTGTGAGCTTAACTTCACCAGATGCTACTAATTTAGCAGTTTGCGATATATATATAGATGGTGGTTTTAGTAGCTTTGGAAACTATCTTACCTCAACAAGTGCCGAAGCAGCAGCGGTGCATGCATGGATGACAGACCCAAATCACTTTGCAATTTTTGGTTGTGATTCCGCTACTAATCCAATGTGTTCCCAGCGAACTGTATCTCAGTTTGGTAATGAAGGTGGTGGATTTACATCATCACCTCCACAAGTAAATCCTTTCACTTGTGGCGAGCCCTTGACGTTTAACACTTTTGGAGGTGTAGCAGGTTCAATAGCTACCCAACCAGGAGATGTAGTTTGGGCAACCCACACAACAAATCCAGCAGGTGCAAATGCAGCCTTTAATGGTACTGCTGCGGTTGTTGTAGACGCTTACCCTGCTGCTAATTTTGTTATGACAGCGGATATGGATATGTTTGGCTCATCTGGTAGTGGGCAAATTGGAGCAACTCCCCTCACAGATACTGCAAAAGTAGTGCTCAATGTATTCAGGTATGCAGCAGATGTAGTAACAGGGCGTGCTGCCGCAGGAGAAATATGCGGTGGTGATCCAACACTAACTCTTTTAAAAGATGTAGTGAATAATAATTCTGGTAGTTCTTTAGATACTGCTTGGACTCTTCAAGCGGCAGGACCAACTACAGTAAGTGGTGTTGAAGGTGTAGCAGATGTTACTAATAAAGAAGTATCTGCAGGTACCTATACGCTTTCCGAATCTGGTCCTTCAGGCTACACACAAACGAATCTTAGTTGTGTAGATGCAGATGGAACTTCTGTTACAGTTTCAGGAGATCAAGTAACACTTGCTGCTGGTCAAGACGTAACTTGTACCTTTACCAATGATGATTTGCCTCCAGACGTTGTTACAAGACCAAATACTTGTGGTGCCTATAGTCATGTAGGCTGGAGCACACCTGGTGGTCCATTCATCAATGCAAATATC
>CALDTA010000473.1:0-4406 GCA_937924455.1 uncultured Deinococcales bacterium | reverse complement strand
ACAGAAGCAGATGGGGAGCGCTTTCGCCGAGAGATTATGGCTTTGGCAGGTTTGTCTCACCCCGGTATTGCAACTATCTATGATTTGGGGACGAGTCAACATGTTTACTTTGCTCTAGAGCTTATCGAAGGTGGTCTTTTTACCGATTTAGGACCGATTACGGGTAATCATGAAAGCGATATGCTCTTGCTGCAAGCTTCTATTGATGTCGCAGAAACACTGGCCTATGTGCATCAGCACGGGATGGTTCACAGAGATTTAACCCCGAAAAATATTCTTTTGACAACACAGGCAAAGCCAAAAATTATGGACTTTGGACTGGTACAGTTAGCAGAGACCAGTAAACAAATTACGTTGACAGGGTTAACGCTTGGTACGCCTCAGTACATGGCACCAGAGCAGGCTTCTGGTGGTCGCACGGGCGCACATACCGATCTTTATGCTTTTGGTGCAGTTCTCTACAGAGCTGCCACAGGGCAACCTGCTGTTCATGCTGAAAATGATCAAGCTGTTTTGTATCAACACGTTTATGGTGATGTTGTCTCGCCAATTGATATCAACCCGCATATTCCAGAATCGCTATCTCAACTTATCTTGAGTTTGATGTCTAAGGATCCAAGTCAGCGATTAGGGTCTGGCTTTAGAGTAGCTGAAGCATTGCGAAGCATTCGTTTTGACATGGAGCAGGCAAGTACGCAGCAGCGTATGGGAGGCTCGAGCCAACTCGGTGTCATGGCACATGGTCCTGCTCAAGCTTCAAAATTAGCTCTTCGTTGGAAACGTAAACTGCCCGATGGTCCGCAATGGCCTGCAGCAATTACAGCAGCGCAAAACTTTATTTTGCTAGGTTTGCGAAGTGAGGAAGTCTTGGCACTGCATCCAGCAAATGGACAAACACAATCGGTCTTCAAAAGTAACGATGAAGTCAATAGTGCAATCACCTATCATCAAACAAGACTTTTCTTTACGAGTCGTAGTGGTGCTTTGACAGCACTCAACTGGCCAAGTGGAGACGTGGCTTGGCAACATAGTCAAGCAAGAGCTGTAGGGCTAGCGCCCTACCGAGAAGATGTTCTCGTAAGCAGTAGTTATGGCACACTAAACCGCTTGAACCAAGTAGGTAAAGTTATTTGGAGCTATGACGCAGAAGAATCGTTAATTCTTGCGCCAAGTGTGCGTGGCATTCATGCTTTTATCGTGACACGTAGTGGCTGGTTACACGCAGTAGACGCAGAGACTGGTAAAGGTGTTTACAAAATTGAGGTTGGTGCGATTGTGGCGCAACCGAGTATTTTAGGGAATACTTTATTGCTTCCTGAACGTTCTGGCGATTTACATGCTTTTGACACAGAAGCGCTAGAAGTGCGCTGGACCTACGACACAGAAGCAGAGATTTGGACAACACCGCTCATTTGGCGACGGTATGTCTATACCGTTTCTTGGTCAGGGCTATTGCGCTGTTTGAGCTTAAAAACAGGTGATGATATTTGGTCTTATGATATCGACAGTAAAGTGACTGCTACACCGATTATGGCTGGGGGAACGCTTTATATTGGCACTGAAGAGGGGGAGTTACTAGCCTTTGATGCTCGTCAGGGTACGATGTTGTTTAGGGATAATGTAAGTCTTTCACCAATTCAGGCTAGTCCGTTGGTTGTGGGGAATACTGTGGTAGTTGCTGCGCTTGATGGGACAGTTCATTCGTATGGGTAAAGTTGCATAGCTAAATTTGTTAGGTGATTTTGAACTTTAGCCCCTTTACTTTATTAAGGGGCGGTGAGCGAAGCGAGCGGGGGATTGATTGAAGCGGTAGTTAAAGTAAGATTCAGAGTAGTGTTTACTTTTGGGCTCGAGCCACCACCGCAATATAAACAGATTTTGCCCCAACTAACTCCAGCGCCCTTTTACAAGCCTCTAAAGTCATACCTGTCGTATAGACATCATCAATCAATAAAATCCTTTTACCTCGAATATCAGCCTTGCTAGTTTCTAGTACATTAAACGCTGCTCGCACATTCTGTTCACGTTCATGACCTGACAGTTTTGCTTGTTGTTGTGTATAACGCTTACGTTTGATACAAGCCTCATAGGGGATTTCTAATTGCTCTGCAACTTCTCTACCTACAAGTGCAGCTTGGTTATAGCCACGTTCCATAAATCTTCGCCAGTGCAACGGAACAGCCGTAACTGCATCGATAGTCCAAAATTGCTTGGTGACTTCTTTAGCAATTTCAAAACCAAAAAGCTTGGCAAGGCGTGTGACTTGTTTATACTTCAAAGCACGAACTGCTTGCTCTAAGCGCCCTTCGTAAGTTCCTAACGAAAGTTTAAGCGTACGACTGACTTGTGGCTTAAACAAACCTTTAGCACAAATACCGCAGCAACCCTTCGGACCAGATGATCGTTCTTTACAAAGCTGACAACGGTTAAGAGAAAATACCATAGACAATAAAGTCTATCTATTTAGTCTTACAATATTTTGAACTGATGCTTTAGCTCCCTCCTTTTTTAAAAGAGGGCTGGGGTGGATTCAAGAGCACAAAAGTAAGAATGCACCAACTTAGTCTTACCACAAGACTATACTTTCCGAGTAGCCAAAGACTCCAAAATATCTAAAATCTTATTACTCGCCTCTTGATTCGGAAGCTTTGCTAGCTCAGTTTTCATCACAGCAAGTCCACGACTAGCTCGTTCCTCAGCTACCGATTGAGCATAGTCTAAAGATTTGTGTTTGTTGATTATTGCCAAAATGGCATTAACATCTTCTTGCGTTTTGATAGCTTCTTGTGTGTTGCTATTTCTAGGTTTTGCAAGACGACTTTCAAGTTCGACTTTTTCATCACTAGATGCATGTTGAAAGGTATGCGCCAGTATCAGTGTACGTTTTGCTTCATACAAATCACCAGCAAATTCTTTGCCATAAGAAATATCAGGCATAAGGTTAAGTACATCATCACGAATCTGAAAGGCAATGCCCATATCTATGGCAGCGGCATCAACGTCACTAGGCACTTTTTCAGCTACAAATGCACCTAAATGAAGTGGACAGACTACAGTGTAGTAGGCTGTCTTCAATGTCACCATTTGCAAATAATCAGCTTCGCTAATATCAAAACGACCTTGCTCTACCCATGATAGGTCTAGGTGCTGCCCCTCTGCAGTACGGTGA
Organism: uncultured Deinococcales bacterium; assembly: GCA_937924455.1. Classification (GTDB taxonomy): domain Bacteria; phylum Deinococcota; class Deinococci; order Deinococcales; family Trueperaceae; genus CALGZD01. Next base: position 1,237 of record CALDTA010000473.1, on the reverse strand, counting down.
ATCATAGTCTCAAATTCGTAAAGCACGTTGCGCCAAGCATCATTTGGCATATCTAAGTGATGAAGCAGTTGCCACATATACACGTGCAGTGCATCGCCCACGTTGAGTGCCACAGGCATTCCTAGACTACGGTGCATAGCAGGTTTGCCACGGCGTTCATCAGAATCATCTTCTATGTCGTCATGAATCAAAACCCAATTTTGAAATAACTCAAGTGCAGCAGCAACCTTTAGCGCATCTTGCCAATTGCCTCCGTGTGCTTCACAAGCAAGTAATACAAACTGCCCACGGATGAGCTTGCCACTACGACTTGGATAATCATGAAGGTAGTTATAAAATCTATTGATTTCAGGGTAACTATGTTGTTTTGGCAATGCATCCAACATAGCTTGTTGTAAAGCCTCACGCATGTTTAAAGCCCTAAATCCTTTATGTCTAAATTCTTGCCTAGTTCTGTCATATAGCTCTGATGTGTTAAGTCAAAATACAAAGGTGTAACAGCAGTGTAGCCTTCTGAAACAACTGCGTAATCTGTATTAGGAATATCTTGTCCAATAGGTTTACCACTGAGCCAATAGTAAGGTCTACCATTTGGATCTGTTCGTTCAATCACTGAGTCTTCATAGCTGTGTTCTGATTGGCTGGCTAAGCGTATGCCTTTTGTTTCGCCTTGTGGGAAATTGACATTCAGTAGCGTTTTGTGTGGTAAACCTTTTTTGGCAACCATTTGCACTATCTCTTTTATGTGCTCTTTGCCGTAACTAAAATCTAGATTCAGTTCTTTAGAAAAGTCAACCCGTAGTGAAAATGCAATTGAGGGAATACCCATCGTCATGCCTTCAATTGCAGCAGCGACAGTACCAGAGTGTGTGACATCAAAGCCAAGGTTTGAACCGATGTTTATACCAGAAAGAATCATATCTGGTTTGCCTGCATTGGCAACACCTAGCATGATGCAATCAGCAGGTGTTCCATCTACTCGGTAAGCAGGAATATCTTCTAAACCTTCAAGTCGGGTTTTGGTATAGCGAAGCGGGCTGCGTACGGTAATGGCATGTCCTGCTGCTGATTGTTCAACTGCTGGAGCAACGATTATAACTTCATCTGCAATATCACGGACAACTTCAGCAAGCGCTCTGATGCCTTTCGCAAAAATACCATCATCATTAGAAATTAATACCTTCATTGCAGGCAGTATAACGTAGAACATTACATAGAATGTATGCACAAGTCCTAA
>CALDTA010000472.1:0-4541 GCA_937924455.1 uncultured Deinococcales bacterium | reverse complement strand
TAATCAAGTGCCCAACTTATAATCGGGTCTGTCATCGCTGTGTTCTGTGGAACAGCATAACGAATCACATCATAGAATCCATCCATAATCTCTCTGTCAAAAACTTGTGGTTGACCACTTATGGCTTCATCAGTAATACGTACAGGATAAGGTAACTCGCCCTCACTGACTAACTCAAGAATTACTTCAGTCTGACCATTAGCTATAACCATGTATTTATGTACAGTCAAAACACCAAACTCTGTAGATGTAGTAGCAAGAATGTTCAAGCCACTAAAATCTAACTCAGCACTGGCAGGTAAGCTAACGCCAGTGGTACTTATGGCGTTAGCTTCTTGTGTTGTGGTCGTAATCGGAGGAATTGTTGGAGCTACCTGAATAGCTGTGGTAGCTTCTTCTGCTGTACTTACTGTTTCTGATGTCGGTAGGCTTAGGTTTTGCATCAAATTAGCATCGTCTTGGAAGGAAATGATTGGATCTGTCAACGGTGTACCTGCTGGTACAAAGTATTCAACAGTTTCCTGATAGCCTGCATAGATATTGCGGATGATGATGAATGGCTCTGCTTGTGGTACTGGGATTGGATCGGTAATTACGATTGGTCTGTCAATTGCTTCACGACTGAATAGGTTGAGAACAACTTTGGTTGTTCCGTCTGGCATTTGCTCATGATGCTTATCCAATGTGACTGGACCAAAGACCACAGTAGTGTCACGCTCGGTTGCACCATTGTTGTTAAGTGGCATTAGTACGAAATCACTGACTGTTAGACCTTCAACACGAACGCGTTGGGTATAGCCGTTGTCGCTAGAAGTAGTTGTTTCACGAGGTGCAAATACAACTGAGCTTGCATCAAGTTGAACGATTGTGTCACCAGCAGGAACATCTCTAAAGGCATAGTTACCTTCTGCATCTGTTCTTGCTTGTGTGCCATTACCAAGAACAATACGAGCGTTATCTACAGGTAAGTCTAGGTCTTGGGTATACTCACCATCATTGTTGACATCTACGAAAGCACGTCCTGTGATGATGTTTTCACTTAGGTCAAAGAGGTCACGGCTAACTTGAATCTGAGCATTAGCTTGTACCGTTGCTGTTACTCGACCAGAAGTGCCTTCACCTTGAGCTTCAACAATATTGTCAAGCGTTTCACCAACATTTGGACCAATGCGTAGGCTGTATGCAATTTCCACAATCTGATTAGGCGGTATGGTGACATCACGCCAAGTGAGTTGGTTATTCTGGACGGCAACAGGAATGTTGAGTGGTGTGCCAGCAAGTGAAATTGAATCAGTGTCTTCTACATAGGTTGTACCTTGTGGAAGTGTGTCAATAATATCTGTCGTGATGCTTTCAAACTCACTGTCACTAGATACAGTAACGGTATACGGCACAACCTCACCGATGATATAGGTCTTTTGAGGAACTTGCTTATCGATACGGATATTGATAGGTGTAGGGTCAGCAATAGGCGCAAGAACAATCTCAGTTGGTTCACTGTTGTTACTAGGATCGCCATCACTGTCTGGGTCAGCCTCGCCAGGTGTCTTACCTGAAGAGATGTCAACCACAGGTTCACCTAGTGGTGAAGTAGCCTGTACATCAGCCGTGTTATCAAAGAATGCTTCTTCCTTGATTTCAGAGAATGGTATTGAAACAGCAATTGTAATATCTGCTTTTTCACCTACTGCAAGACTATTACCTGCTGCTAGGAGTGTTGTGGAGCTCGAGCCGTTAAAGCCTTGATTGACATTGAGTGTAGGACTGCTTATTGAAACAAGCTTGTAAATGCCTGCACCAAAAGTATCATCCAAGTTATCACTTACATCTATGTCTGTAAGAACAACATTGCCATAGTTCTCAAGTGTAAGTACATAGGTGATTAAGTAGCTCAGTGCATCAAAGTCTGTGATGACTGGCTCAGCACGTTTGGCTAGACCAATGCGCGCCACAGGCACAACAACATCTACAACTTCAATATCTTCAATCAGTGGTGTTTGGTCACTGCTTGTTTGTCCTATATTGCGAACCTCACCTGTTAAGGCTGTTGTTGCGTCAATGGTGTAATTAACATTCAAGATACAACTTTCACCAACTGTAACAACTGCACAGCTAAAGCTATCTTTTGTCAAGTCATCAGTAACTTGTACATTAGTCAAGTCAATATTACCAGTGTTGGTAGCTGTGATGCGGTAGCTCAGCGTATCACCGATAGTGGTTGTACCAGACTTATCTTCATCAGCATTACCTACAAGTACCTTATCGATCTCAAGTTGAGGTGATTGAACAATGTCAACAGTTGCTGTGTCTGTTACAGTTTCTGCTTCATTGCTATTGGCTGTTGCTATATTGACAATATTGCCACCAGCATTAACATCTGCTTGGGTGACGCTATAGCTTGCACTACAGGTCATGCTTGTACCCACCGCTAAGTTTGTTGATGGACAGCTTACGCTTCCTAACTTGTCGTCAGTTACTGTGATGCCTGTGAGTGTAGTATTGCCTGTGTTACGGAGAATATAGCTATAACCAATAATTTGACCAGCATTCGTAACTTCTGCGATGCTTGCTTGTTTATCGATGGTGAGTTCTGGTAGCTTAGCAATATTCACAGAGGCTGTATCTGTAACAGGCTCAGTTTCATTGCTATCTACAGTTGCGATATTCACAATTGGAGTACCAGTATCAAGATCATTCTGAGTAACGCTATAACTTGCTACACAGGTCATGCTTGCACCTGCGGCAAGACTTGTATCAGGACAGCTAAGTGTGCCTAATTTGTCATCACTTAGGCTTATTCCTGTCAGGCTGATATTACCTGTATTGCTGACAGTATAGGTATAAGTAATAAGTTCACCAACAGCTTTAATCTCAGTAATATCTGCTTGTTTATCAATCGTCAGACTAGGTAATTGACCAATAGCTACAGATACATTATCTGAAACTGGTTCAGTTTCATTACTATCTACAGTTGCGATGTTCACAATCGCTGTACCAGTATCAAGATCATTCTGGGTAACACTATGGCTTGCTATACAAGTCATTATTGCACCTGCAGCTAAGCTTGTATCTGGGCAACTAATTGTTCCCAACTTGTCGTCAACTAGAGTGATGTCAGTTAAGTTGATGTTACCTGTGTTGCTTACAATGTAGGTGTAAGTAATAATTTCACCAACAGTTGTAACCTCAGTAATATCTGCTTGCTTATCAACAACTAGAATTGCTTGCTGTTCTAGAGGTGTTGCTGTTGGATCATCTGGATTATTATCATTATTTGGATCATCATCAGTTGGATCAGTTGGGTCGTCACTTGCGTCTTGAACTAGATTTCCACTTGGGTCTTGTCCTAAGACAGTCGCTTGATTGATGACTATACCTGCAATGATATCAGCTTCTGTAATCATATGTTCTGCTTCACAGATAATGATTTCTCCAGGTGCAAAGTTGTTGTGAGGGATTACAGGATCACAGCTAACAATCGTAGCATTATTATCTACAACGGTTACATTATTTAAATGTGTATTGCCTGTATTGATTGTAATAATGGTGTAAGTGATTAGGTCACCAACACGAACCATGCCAGACTCGCCTACATTGACACTAGAGGTTTTATTTACCTCAATTGAAGAGGTCTGAATATAATCTATAGTTACCGTGGCAGGGTTTGAAACATTCCCATCATTATCAATCACAGTATAAGTAATAGGTGTTGGGTCACCTGTAAAGTTAGGCTCTGGTGTAAATGTGATGTTTCCAGTTAGTACATCTACCGTCCAAGTACCTTCACCGTCAACAGTTACCGATGCTACAGGTGTGTTTGTAGCAGGGTCAATGAGTTGAACAGTCATTGGTATCAAACTACCGTCTGGGTCGTTGTCGTTGCTTAGAGGATTAATGGTTACAGAAGTACCTACTTGGTTTCCTGTACTTGAATCATCAACAGCGACAGGAGGCTCACCGTAAGTAACAGTAAGGATAGCTTCGTTACTAACATTGCCATCGTTATCACTAATTGTATAAGGAATCGGTGTTGGGTCAGTAGTAAGCGCAGCATCAGGAGTGAACGTGACATTACCTAATGCATCAACAGACCAAGTACCTTCGTTAGGAACAACTAAACTACTTTGGATACCAGGTGTAGAAGGATCTAGGTCGATAGTTGTTGGGTCAACGGTACCATCAGGGTCAGAATCGTCATTGCCAATGGTAGGAATAGTAGTTGGGTTTGAAGGGTCAATGACACAAGCATTTGCTTGATTGTTATCGGTTGCAATAGGAGCATCACCATAGGTAACAGTAAGCATAGCTTCGTTACTAACATTGCCATCGTTGTCACTAATTGTATAAGGAATTGGTGTTGGGTCAGTAGTTAGCGCAGCATCAGGCGTGAAGGTGACATTGCCTAATGCATCAACAGACCAAGTACCTTCGTTAGGAACAACTAGAGACGTCTGGATACCAGGTGTAGAAGGATCTAGGTCGATAGTTGTTAAGTCAAGCGTACCGTCACTATCAGAGTCATTCTTATCGATAGTCGGAAT
>CALDTA010000471.1:0-5175 GCA_937924455.1 uncultured Deinococcales bacterium | reverse complement strand
TCGGTCTTATGGTTATTGTGCAGCAACAATCATCCGCTCAATCTGCTCAGCAAACGTCTGATACGGCAACGCTCCTCGCAAAATAAAACCTTCGACATAACCATCTTCTCGCTGATACCCTAAAACAAAAATTGGTGTACTGCGAAACCCTAAACGTCTTGCGCTATTTACATCTTCATTGACTTCGTCATAGAACCAATCTTGGTCTATGCACTGTGTCAAAACAGTCTGGTCAAGGTCCGTACTCTCACTAAGCTTCTGAAGTTTTTCAACAGTTTTAATACCTCGCACATTATAAAACTGAATCATAAAATCCATATAGTCACGATCTGTTGCCATCTGATCACGTACACACTCAGCAGCATAGGCTGCGTAAAAAGAGTAATCGCCACCTACGGTGACCAAATCACGGTAGACAAAACGCATCTTTTCAGTATCTACATAGCTTTGAATGAGGCTTGGTAAAGTTTCAGAATGAAAGCGACCGCAGTAAGGGCAGTTAACATCACTAAATTCAATCAAAACTAGTGGAGCGTGATTCACACCAAGCGTTACATCATCGTCTATACGAACTAGTGCCATGCGATTACGGGGTACATCAACATAGCTACTAACTTTTTCTAGATCTACAAGTGGCATCACTTGCTGGCTTTCTACTTGCTGGCTTTCTGTCTGTTCCTGTGCAAACACCAAACCATAAACACAGATAATAAATATAGTCACTAATAAACAAATTTTTGAGTTTTTCATATCCAGACATTATCACCATGAATGATGTGTCATAATTGCCAGATTAACATTAGAAAAATGTGCCTTATCTAAAATAATACGTCTAAAGTTGTTCTTCGGCATTGGTTGTGGGTGCGTCCCGCTAAAGGTTGAAGGTATATCTAAAGAAATAATCTGATATTCAACTCTAGTAGGGACGCACCCAGTGGTTGTATGTGGTTGTAAGTGGTTGTAATTATCTGCATCAGAACATATACCAAAATATTTAACTGAAGCATTTGAAGGGTAGTCGCTAAATGGAGCAACGATTAAGCCTAAAGGTAAGTCTCATCCTTGTATTTCTTTGTGCAAGTTGGGGACTGCAATATGTGTTTGTAAAAATTACCAACACAGGTATTTCGCCTGTATTGCAAGGGGGCTTACGCTCTGTTTTTGCAACACTCATCCTAGTAGCTTGGATGCTCTATAAAAAAGAACCTTTTTTTGAAAAAGACAACTCCTTTTGGCCTGGCATTCTTTTGGGCTTTTTGTTTTCGCTCGAATTTACCTTAATCTACATCGGCATTGACTTAAGCTATGCCTCTAGGGCTGCACTCTTTCTCTACACCTCGCCCTTTTTTGTAGCCATTGGCGCACATCTTTTCTTGCCAAATGAAAACATTCGCCCACTACAAATTATTGGACTGTGCTGTGCATTTTTTGGTGTATTTGTTGCTTTTTCAGAGTCACTACTCAGCACATCTGGCAATACTGCACTAACAAGGCAAGTCTTATTGGGTGATAGCCTCATATTAGTTGCTGCTGTTATCTGGGGAGCATCAACTGTTTTAGTAAAGGCTACCTCGCTAGCAACAACCAGACCCAGCAAAACACTGCTTTATCAACTGGCACTATCTGCAATGCTCTTGCCACTTACCTCTTTGCTACTAGGTGAAGATGGCATAACAAAGCTTAGTCCGCTCATTGTCGGTAGTTTTCTCTATCAGGTCATTTGGGTTGCTTTTGCTACCTTTTTGATATGGTTTTGGCTTATTCGTCATAATCCTGCTAGTCTTATTGCTTCTTTTACCTTTTTAACCCCAGTTTTTGGTGTACTTGCAGGGGTTGTGTTTCTCAAAGAGGCTTTAACTATTCAGTTAATTATTGCCTTGGTGCTTGTGGGCATAGGTATTTATTTGGTTAATCGACCTGCCCGTAAGTAAGGCACTTTTGTAAAATAATGTGCTTTTATTTACACTTATCAAGAGGTAGTATGTCTTTATGAGTCAGCATGTTATTGGCGTAATTGGTGAAGGACCAGTAGTTCTTGAGATTATTGAGCAAGGGCTCGAGCTGGGGCATATTGTCAAAGCACTTAGCAATAGCGCAAAAATCCTCAATTCAAATCGTGCTCTACTTGTCTGTGAAAACAAACTAGGCTCAGCCTATCTGCGAGATACCTTAGAGGAGTGTAGTGCTGTTGTTCTCTCTCTCGCAGGCAAAAGAAAACTCAACCCAGATGCCATTAGTGGCTTACAAAGACTATTCGAAGAAAGCAACATACCTTGGTATGTCATCTTAGACCGTTTTGAGGATGCTCATTTCTTCATGCATTCAGACCCTGCCTATATGCAGCAAGAAAGACACTTCGCTTTTGCAGACAGCCTACACAGCAGTCCTTCAACCTCAACTGTTGTGGTAGTACCTAATCTATTTAAAGATGACCCTTGCTTTAGTCACACTGTCGTACACGAAGCAGAAGTCGGTCCAAGAGATCAACTTTGCATTCCAAATTTGGCATACTTTTTGCTCAAAGACATCGAAGCAAATGTCATGACTCATGACCAAATCGTGCAAGCAACACTCAAAGAACGCAAGTCTAAAGAGCAACTCAATCTAAAACAACGCAGTCGTTGGTTTGGGTTAAAACAGAAAATAGCTTAATTCAACACAAACGTTCAATATGTTCTATTTGCTCTTCATTTAGTTGTAAAGCTTCGTAAACTATTGCGTTTATTTTATCTAACGTGCTTGATACGTCTACCCTATCTACATCACACTTCAGTACATCATCAACAAAAGCAACAAGTTTGCTTTGCTCCTTTGCTGGCAGCAAAAGTAGTGGCATCGCTTCTAAATCACCACGCAACACCTTATGCGTATGAAAGCGCTTTTCAAAGAAGAACTGATAGGGCTTTGAATTTAGTAAAGCAAGCATGACTTTAATAGGCATGTCTGGTAGATGTGGAATTAAACAGTTCGCACTGTTTAAGGTTAGATGCTGCCCATCGTCATAAGCAAAAACAAGACGCTTAGAAATAAATTTATAGATGAGCTTTTCACTACTGCGATATTTGTATTCTGGTGCTACCTGTTGAAGTTTATCTGCTTCAAAATGTATAAATTTTCGAGTTTGGGCTAAACGAAATGGTTGTATCTCTTTGCCAGTGATTATCGCTTCCATAGTATCTGAAATATCTGAATTATCAGGAGCATCGAGGCAGGTATCACTAATGTACTTTTTATTGTCACCTGTCACGATGCCAAGTGCCCAGTCAGCTTTATCCTTTAAAAAAATATGGGAATGCGAATAAAAAGTCTGGAGTATAGCTTCGTCAAATGGGCTTAAGTAGCTATCAAAGCATTGGTGCTGATTTTGTGAAAAACGAGCTTGCGAAACATCATAGCTTTGCCCATCTAAGAGAACTGCACATGAAGAATTTGATGGGTCTGGAGACGACTTCTTCTTTTCCAAATCTAAGCGAATAACAGGTGTGTATACCCCTTTGAAGCGACGTCCTAGATGATGGATGGCACGAACCGAACAGTGCTCCAAAACATAATTTCTTATATCTGCATGTTGCCGTACACCCAAAAACGATTCAGGCAAAATAAAGGATAAGTGTTTACCTTCTTCTAGTAACGAGATGCACTTTACAAGGAAGTAGGAAAAAGATTCACCAGATTGAATAGCACCAAAGATATCAGAGTTTCTCTCTAAAAGATTCTTGCTTGCTCCCCACGGTGGGTTGGTAGCAATTAGGTCTATCGTGTTAGGTAAGTGTTGTGCATTTGCACTAAGGGCATCTAAGTTATAAATCCTTGGCACAAAGTCTTTATTTGCAAAAGCAAAGAGCATATTTAGTCTAGCAATTTTGACTGATAACCCATCAGTATCAAAACCAATTAAGTTTTCAGGTGTGGTGTAACCAAAGCTTGCAGCAGTCAACAAAAACTGACCTGTGCCACAACAGGGATCAAGCAATGTACCCTTAGGATTTCCTCTTGCTTCTAAAATATCTAAAACAATATCTTGTGGCGTATAGTACGACCCCAATTTTGACTTTTCACCCGTAGCTAATAAAGACTGGTATAGGACTCCAAGAACATCGACTTGATGTACCTCAGATAATAAAGCTGACAACGCTACATAATGTTGCTTTACACCAACCCTAAGCTTAGAAAGCTTGACATCCTCTAACCACAACGATAGCTCATTCTTTAATGCATTGCGCTTCCAAAAGCTATAGCTCTTTAAATCAAGAGGCTTAGAATCATTGTCTAATGTTGTTTCTTCACTAAGAACACACAGCCTTAACGCAAGCACACAAAGTGATGCTCCCACTTCTAAATTGTGCTCTGATATGTGCTGTAGGATAATCTCAAGCTCTTGAGCAAAGCTTTTTGATACAAGCATTTCATCTGGCACAAAGCTAGCACTAGCCTGTTTTTTGTTTGCTCTTTTTTGTAATCTATCAAGCTCACCACTAACCAGCTTTTGTTTTAGTGATAGAACTTCTTTGCGTGGTAAGTGTCGCTTAGTCGCCTTGCTCAAATAACCATGACGCTGCCAATTTCGTACCGTTGCTGGAGAGACTTCAAGTAGGCTCGAGGCCTCCCGAATAGACACCGTATCCATAGAACCAGTATCAATAGATTGTAAAGTTGTATCAGGTGTTACAAAAGCATCATTGAGCACATTGAGCAAAGTCATCTTGCCCAAAGTATAGCTAGCTAAAAGCTACTTTAATTTGGTATTTTCAACACAGAGAAAATAATGTTAAATACGTCACAGACGCAAAAACCGCATTTACCACCTTGTTGGTAAATTAGCTATATAATACTCCACATTAATGTCTCTGTCATCAATGCTTGATTGCACCAAAGGCAGCAAAATTTGAATTTTTATGTAGGATGTCGATGGAGCTAAATCCCACCTCTCGAAGCAAATCAAGCTGAAAAGTGAGCGGACGAGGCGAATCTTCTTTATCTATGTAAGCAAATACTTTTTCCCGATACTCACTTCCACTAATAGCACCTACATCCCCTACACTCAACGACTCAAGGTACGTACCATAACGCTGCCACATCATGTCATGAACTACAGGAATTTCATGTGTAATCAAATCTGTTATCCAAAAACTACCACCCACAGCAGTTAGGTCATAAATCTTTTGAAAAGTACTT
>CALDTA010000470.1:0-2508 GCA_937924455.1 uncultured Deinococcales bacterium | reverse complement strand
GAAGAACTTGCCAAAGGTAGTAGTGCCAGCTCACTTTTAGTTGCCGCTAAAAAACAACGCAAACACTTACATGAACGCTATCAAGATGCACTCCTGATTCAGGCAGAGAGTATTAGTTACTTGGAACGTAGTTTAGCTGCGTTTAAAAATCTTGACGATACCAAATACAACCGTCTTAAACGTGTGTATAAGAGTCTAAAACGTTTTCAAGAAGATAGACGTATTGGTAGTGCTGAGCAAGATAGAGGCGATGAGTTAGTTAAAGAGTTACGCTTGATGGCTGTTGCCAAGGGTGTTCCTGTTGAGATTAGTCTTGAGCATGAGAAAAGTAGTAAGCGTGGTATCCTGAATTGGAACAAGAAAGATAGACCTGTTGAAAAAGAAGTTGTTAGTTTTGAACAACTTGAGTTGGCAGAGCAATCACGTTATTTAGAAAAACTTGCTCAGCGTTACACTAATGTTTTTGATTACCGTCAAGATTTGTCCAAACAGTTAAGAGCCTTACGAAAACGTTTAAAAGAAGAACAGTCGGTAGCTGAAGAACTACCAAGGTTTCAAGACTATCTTAAGCTTGCAAAAAATGAACTGCGTGATCAGCTAAAAGCTGAGCTTATAGAGATTGATAGTGCTCTAGATAATGTACAGCAAGGTTTAGAAACAAAAGCACTTAATCGTGCGCTACAAGTGACAACACAGGTACTCAATGTTGCCTTGCCAAATAGGGCAGATGTTAAAGAAATTCGTGATCATCACCGAATGCTGATGCAGCAAACGCAAGCCTTTAACAATGCACCTAAGCAGAAAGCTAAGCAAAACAAACGTGGGCGTCGAAAGTTAACCAAGCTTGAGCAACAAATAGAAGCGCTGGATGAATTTGTAAGTACCTATAATAGTTATCAGCGTTTTGTTGATGATGAATCAAGACGTGCCTTTGCAAAAAACATTGCTGATTTAAAACGTACTAGTAAAGATAAGCGCTATGATGACAAGTTGATTGCTGCAGGTCACCGATTGGCTGCGGTGTTTGAAGCGAGTGCGCTGATGCAGTCGCATGATGAGCGAAACATGCAGCGTGAACAACTTCAAGACTGGATTGCAGAGTTGCGTGCTATGCCACGTGTTGATGAGCTCAGACAAAAGTTTCATGACACCTTACGGAGTTTACAAGGTTTATCAGAGCGCATGAACCATGAAGATATCAGCCCTGAGAATTTTGAAAAATCAGCAGCTCGTATACAAGATTTACGTGATGATCTGAAGGTATACCTTGAAAGAGATTATGAACACTTGCTTCGTCAAGTTTCGTTATTGGAAAGCGAGAAGCTTAGAGAACAGTTAGAACTTGCCGAAAAAGACTTGGCAAAAAATAACTTTTCTGCTGTTGTTGATATTCACCATCAGGTGCGTTTGGCGTGTGATCGTGCGCTTAATCGTCAGCTTTCTGAACTTCACCGCTTGGAAGCCGAGAGCAGTCAATTACTTAGCGATAACCCTGGTGATGTTGAAACCTTTCACGGGCAGCTTGAGCGTATACGTGGGCAAATTGAAGCGGGTGACATTAGCAGAGAATTGCCACAGGCATGGGAACTACTTGAGAAGGCTCGAGCCCAGAATGATGATTGGATTTTCAATTTTGAAGCCCGTATAGATAAGTTTATTCAAAAGGCAAATAAAGTTGCTTTTTTAAATAATGCTACAAGTTTTAAATTATTGGGTTTACTTAGCTATTTAGATGGGCAGCGAGATATGCTCACCAAAGTGTCAATTAGAGCTAGACGACGCTTGGATGAGAGTTTAGAAACGGCTAAAAGCCTACTTCGTCGTTTAGAAAAAGATCAGAAATTACTTCAATCTTTAGCACAAGAACTGGTGAAAGATAATCCACTAGATAGTATCTTTATGCATCAAGTGCCAGAAGAGCAGGATTTAGTAAAACAGGATTTAGTAAAACAGGGTGAGATAGATAGTGTCGAAAGTGATTCAGCTATTAAAGCACCTGTTGATTTGCGAGGCGTTGAGGCTAATCTGTCAGACTATGAAAGTGCCTTTGACACGTCACTTGGTGATGTACTTACAACAAATCTCGCTTCTGAAGTTTCTACAGACGATGAGAGTAATGCGGGTGAGAGTGAGTATTCAGATAGTCAGTATGAGGATATTAGTGCTGATTTGGCTGAGGATCTCAAAGCTGAGCTTGAGCTTAAAGAAGATGGTGAACTTCGTTTAACAGAAGTACGGAATAACTACCCATCACTAGACCGTTGGTTAGATGATTATTTAGAAGATAACAGTGTGCGTGATGTATTAGTGTTTTCTGCTGATGGGGAAGTGCTGGCAGCGAAAACTTGGTTAGATCCAAATGCCTGTTTGCGTAGTCTTGCCTTGTTAAATGATGTAGCGAAAACAATGGGTAGAAAGCTAGATAGTGGGCGTTATCAGTTTGCAAGTGTTGAAACTGCAAAAAAAGTTTTCTTAGCTGTGCGCTTACGGGGTGGCTCGAGCATGTTG
>CALDTA010000469.1:0-6979 GCA_937924455.1 uncultured Deinococcales bacterium | reverse complement strand
TCTAACTCTCTAGGTAAATACTCCCCAAAATCAATATCTTCTTCTATCGGGTACCATAAGTAGCCTTGTAATAGTTTTAAGACATAGCCTTCATCCTTATTCAAGGCTTGTAAAACATCTTGTTCAGTTTGGTCAAGTTGTTCAGACATCTTGCACCGATTTTTTTGATGATAACGCTTTATTAATAGGATGTTGTGATTGTTCAACTTGCTGAGGTCGCTTAGGTAACGTTCCATTTGCGTCTCGCTGTGCCCAAACTAAAAAGGCTGCCACCAAAGGCGCACCAAATGCAATAATGCCACCAACTTTCATGACCACACCTGCCCAGCGTTGATCACTAAGAGGTTCAAGCTCGAAAAAGCGAACAGGTGAATTAGCATAGGTCATGTAAAGCACTTGATCTGAAAAGGTAATAATTGCAAAGACGCCTGTTTGAATCAGTGGTAATACAAATAGGTATAAGATTCTTGGTCCAAAGTGCAATGGGGGCAACTCTTCAAGCGGACTCATAACAGGCCACCATACAACTAATGAAATCATGACAAAAAAGATATGCTCGATATGATGAATAAAAGCATTGTTAAGCGCACCATCATAGAAAAATGGAAAGTGCCACATCGAAAAGAAAAAGCTAAATACAAAGATAGCAATAATAGGTCGAATCAAAAACTTGGCAATAGGTTTGATAACAGGATTAAGCAGCAATGGACGCAATAACCAATTTGGCATTCCCCAAATCAACATCGGTGGAACAACATAAGCAATAAGTAAATGTTGCAACATGTGTGCGCTTAGCAAATAGTTCTCCGCTAAGTCATGTAGAGGAGAACCTTCTGCTAGGTAAACCAAAAACAGAGCAGAGAAAAACACAAGTGCGTAGCGAATGGGAAAACGCTCACCTGGTGCAATCCGTGAACGCAGTGGTCCAATCGCTAAAGCATAGAGTAATCCTGTTGTGAAGAGTGTTCCAAGTAGTGTTGGGTCAAAACGCCAAGCTAACAAATCCATAGCCGTATCCTACCTTAAGAATCAAAACAAAATGGTGAAGCCCGTTCCTATCTTTTAGTTTTAACTATTACCCCATTCACCATCAAAAACAATCTCGCTAAGAGGTTTACGCTCTCTAGGTAACGCTTCTCTTTCTGCAAGTGCTTCTGGCAAGTCTGCTGCATCACCCATGTAACCCATAGCAAAGGTAACTACAGCGTTAAAATTTTCTGGAATCTCAAAAACCTCGTCTGCCTTTTCTTTTGAAAAACCTGCCATCTGGTGAACATAGATACCCATGCTTGTCGCCTGAGCAGCAAGGTTAGCAACTGCCTGACCAAGGTCATACTGTGCATAGCCATTTGGTCTACTTGGTTTATCATTACCAACGATAGTTGTTTGTGAAGCACCCAAAACAACAACAGGTGCTTTCTTTGCCCAAGTCTGGTTAGCTTCCATCAGTACACCAATTAGTTTGTCAAACGCTGGCGTTCCTTGTTTACAAACAATGAAGCGCCAAGGCTGCAAGTTAAAACCAGAAGGTGCCCACCTTGCTGCTTCAAAAAGCTTATTAAGGTCAGAATCCGAGATAGCTTTATCACTAAAAGCTCTTGGACTCCAGCGTTGGCTGAGTGTCTCAAGAATGTCGTGGTCGGTAGGAGTGTGTTTGTTCATTTATGTAGTCTATGCTCTTTGCTTTGTGACATTAAAGCATCAACTAAAAGATAGATAGCTTATTCACAGCGTTCCCACGAAATAACTGTACACACTGAGTGGCTTTATTCGTACTCGTTACGAAGCTCGCCGATTAACTGCTGTTTAAATTCTGATTAACTCCGAGTGCAGTTAATCAGAATTTCTTTAATCAACTAAATCAACTATAAAAAAAGACGGTCGTTTGACCGTCTAGAGTTTATTTTTTGATTTACTACTAGTCAGTAGGGCTTGAGATACCAAATTGGTATCACCAACTAGCAAAAAACTTATTTTACAGACTCTTTAAGTGCTTTACCTGCTTTAAAAGCAGGGTATTTACTTGCAGGAATCGTAATCTTTTCAGTTGTACCAGGGCGTACACCTTGACGTTCTTGACGTTGACGTACTTCAAAAGTACCAAAACCAGTTAATTGGATCTTGTTACCTTTAGCTAAGCTTGCAGTAATTGCATCAATTGCACCATCAACAGCGGTCTTAACGTCTTTTTTCTTAAGCCCCGTATTATCGGTAACCATATCAACTAGTTCTGCTTTGGATATTGTTTCTGCCATGAAATTAACTCCTTCTCCATTCGTTATTTTTGACAGTGATTAAGACACAGTTTGAATGCGTTTTCTACTAAAAAATCCTTGAATTATAGTAACACTTTCATCAACTTTATAGGGTTCACACTTGTATGACGAAACGCTTGTTCGTGACCGTTTAGTATGTAGCTCTTAATCTTCAGGAGTTTATCATGCTCAAAGCTCAAGAAACAAGTCGTGTAGGGCTTTTCTCAAGTTTTTGAAACGAAATTAATGCTAAATAATGATTCAAAAAGCAAAAACTAAGCAAAATAATGCCTCGTCTGAAAGCATAGGCTACTTATGTATTTGCTTGATTTTCATCAGGTGAATGTGCATCTACTAGGGCATGAATCCGCTGCATAGTCTCATCAGTGAGTTCCTGCATTGCCTCTTTTGATTTATCTTTTGCTTCAAGAATCTCGCCAAAAGAAACCGTGTAAGCCTTGCCGTGTCTGCGGATGGCAGCAGGTAAGATAGGCACTCCCCCTCGTTGGGCAATAAAAGCTGCGCCGTTCATGGCTTCTGCATCACCAGCATTGCGGGTTCCTTGTATGAAGATGCCAACTGCCATACCACTTTTTACCCGTCTTAGCGCCTCACGCATTGCGCTCATATCTGCTCGACTACGGTCAATCGGGAAAGCATAAAGGACATTAATAAAAAATCCAAATAGTCGACTTTCAAATAGTTCTTTTTTAGCCATGTAACTAATGACTCTTGGTAGGCAAACACCAAGAATCGGTGGGTCAGCACTTGAAATATGATTAGCTGCTATAACCAAACCACCTGTACGTGGAATATTGTCCAGACCTTCAACTTTCAAACCCCAAAATAGTCTTGCAAAATTGAGAATAGAGAATTTTACGACGTAGTAAAACCAGTCTTTAAATCGAAACAATTGTGTAAGTCTAGCTTCCATAAGCTTACAATCATACAGCAACTGCAAAAAAGATTCCAGCAGCTAGAGAAGTCATCTATCAGATACAATGAGAAAGTCACGTTCCAAAAATAAAATCTGCAATAAAGATACGAGGTCAAAGCCTCAAAGAAAGGAACGTGACGTAAAGAAGTATAGCAATGAATTAGCAGTAGGACTAGATATAAATGATAATGCGGGATTTATTAATAAAAATGCCCATACTTGAAATAGTAATCAATTTATGCACAAATTTATGCACCATAGGGAACCCAAATTGTTTTTACCTGACTTGCTCGGCGTAGATACTCTTTTCCTTCGCCCTGTTCTTGATTGAACCAATCTATAGTCTTGTGGCTTGTCCATGTTTGTTTTAAGTTTCCAATAGAAGCAGCCTCTACCAACTTACACCCATCACGTGAACCTCTATACCAAACCGAATCGACATCATCGTGTTCTGCTAAGGTTTTGGCTAGACTATCTTTATTACCTGTGATGATGTTAATGACACCATTTGGCACATCAGAGGTATCAAGAACTTGGTACAAATCTGTTGCACTTAGTGGATAAGTTTCAGAGGGTACAACTACGACTGCATTACCCATGGTAATGGCTGGAATAACTAGTGAGATAAAGCCAAGTAAAGGCGCTTCGTGTGGACATAGGATACCCATGACGCCAAGGGCTTCTGGCATGGCTAAGGTGACGTTACGAACAGGAGTTTGTTTTACCTGACCGTCATATTTATCTGCTTGGGCAGCATAGTAGAAAATACGTTCTATAGATAGGTTGACTTCCTCTATGGCTGATGACGCACTTTGCCCAGTTTGGGCGATTAGGCGCTCCTCAAACTCCAAGGCTCGAGCCGCCAGATTTTCTGCTAAAAAGTAAAGCACCTGTGCTCTATTATGCGCTGTCGCTTTTGCCCAACCACTTGCCTTATGCGCTGCTTCAACAGCATTACGAATATCTTTACGATTACCATCACCAACTAGAGCAATAGCCTCACCGTTTGCTCCGATGACCTCATTGCTATAGCCAGAGTCAGGACGCTTTTGTGCACCACCTATATAAAACTTTGGTGTTCTATCTATTGCTGGAAAAGCTAGTTCTGGAAAGTTTGAGGACGAATTAGTATCTGATACAGCTTTGACTTTTGAGCCAGCTTTAGACCTAGCTTTAGCTGTCTTTTGCCAAGTTGGCACAAGATACTCAAGCAATCCTTCTCGCCCACCTTCACGACCAAAACCACTCTCTCTATAGCCACCAAATCCAGCAGCAGCATCAAATTGGTTGGTGCTGTTTATCCAAATCACCCCTGCTTTAACTTGCGGGGCAATGTCAAGTGCAAGGTTGATGTTTTCAGTCCAGATGCTCGCAGCCAGACCGTAGCGTGTATTGTTAGCAAGCTTGACCGCTTCGCTAGGCGTACGAAAGCTCATGCTGGCGATAACTGGACCAAAGATTTCGACTTCTGCAATCGTTGAAGAGGGTTGAACATTTGTAAATAAAGTCGGTGGATAAAAATTACCCTTACTAGGAAGTCCACTACTTGCCCAACTTGGTTGGTGGAAAGTAGCACCTTCTGCAACGCCTTTTTCAACTAGTGACTTTATGTTTTTTAGTTGGACTGGTGCAGCTACTGCGCCTATATCAATTGCTTTATCAAGCGGATTGCCTACACGCAGGGTTTCCATACGTGCTAGCAACTTAGCTTCTAGTTTTTCGATGATACTTTCCTGAGCAAGCAAACGAGAACCAGCACAGCAGACTTCACCTTGGTTAAACCAGATTGCATCAACAACACCTTCAACTACGCTATCAAGATCTACATCTTCAAAGACTATAAACGGAGATTTACCACCAAGTTCTAAAGATAACTTCTTACCACTCCCAGCAGTCTTTTCTCGGATGATGCGCCCAACCTCGGTTGAACCAGTAAAAGCGATTTTGTCTATGTCAGGATGATTGACTATGTGCTCACCTGTAGACCCTGCTCCAGTAATGATGTTTACTACGCCAGCAGGTAAAGCAACTTCATCACAAATTTCTGCAAAGAGCAGTGCGGTTAGTGGTGTATACTCCGCAGGTTTCAGAACAACAGTATTGCCTGTTGCCAGTGCTGGAGCAATCTTCCAAGCAAGCATGAGTAAAGGAAAGTTCCAAGGAATGATTTGACCACAAACACCAACAGGCTCATAACCTTTTAGCTCTCGGCTGAGCAACTGTGCCCAACCTGCATGGTGATAGAAATGTCTTGCGACAAGTGGAATGTCTATATCTCTGGTTTCACGGATAGGCTTGCCGTTATCCATAGTTTCTAGAACAGCAAAGAGGCGAGCATGTTTTTGGATGCTTCTAGCAATTGCATACATATAGTTTGCACGTTCAAAATCTCTGAGTGCTGCCCACTTTGGCTGAGCTTCTTTTGCTGCTGCAACTGCTGCTGCCACATCTTTGTCATTGGCTTCGGCAATGTCTGCTAGTTTTTCACCAGTGGCGGGATTGATGGTTGCAAAATACTTTTTACTTTTTGCCTTTTCCCACACACCACCGTAGTACAAGTCTGTTTTTTTATGTGCAGCTAGCCAAGCCTGTGCTTTATCACTATTTTCTGGTGCTGGTCCGTATGCCATGCTGTCAAAAATGTCCTTTACTGTCATAAGGGTTATTATGGCACTAATTCACAGTAATGTTTCACGGTAATTTGTGCTTTATACATAGCTGTAGGTGGGACAGAGCAATAGTACTTAAGAATTTGATTGCGTTAAACTGTGAGTGATATGTCTGAAACTGTAACAAAAGTCAAAATTTGTGGAATCACCAGACCTGAAGATGCACGCATTGCAGAAGAAGCTGGTGCAGATGCGATTGGTTTGATATTTGCTGAACGGTCAAAGCGCTTTCTAACAGTTGAACGTGCAAAGGACATCTCAGAAGCAGTAGGCATATTTACAAAACGGGTTGGTGTTTTTCTCAACTCTCCTCAAGAAGAGGTATTGAAAGTAGCCAGTGAGCTTAGACTCGATGCTGTGCAACTACACGGTGATGAATCAAACAGCTATGTAGCTAATGTTGCGGAGCATTTTCCAGTTATAAAAGCTGTAGCCATTACTGATGAAGTTGATAGAGCTAAGTTAGAAGAAATTCCAGCTCATGCTTTGCTTATAGATGGTGTTACTCCCGGCAGTGGTGATGTCTTTGACTGGTCGAAAGCTGAAGCACTTCAAGGCATGGAAAATCTGATTTTGGCAGGTGGACTGACGCCTGACAATGTTCTTGCTGGGATTGAGGCTTTGCAACCTTACGCGGTAGATGTTGCATCTGGCGTTGAAGCACAAATTGAGGCGCAAATTGAGGCGCAAATTAAAGCGCAAGGTACTGCAAACAGTGCAAGCACAAATTACCCCACGAAAGATGCAAGCAAGGTACTAGATTTTGTACGTGCTGCCAAAAGTTACTAAAGTTATCCACAGAATTTGAAAAGTTATCCACACCCCTTTTGCCTGATTGGGGAAAAGTGGGGTTTGTAATGTGTCCATCGCATTAATTTTGTTTTGTAAAGCATTTTACAAGAAATTCTACTGCATGAAAATGTTCATTTTTGCGTCTAGGACGCACATAACGCAATTTTATTAAGATGCTTCAGTTGCTAACAAATATATTAGGGCACTGTCAAGTACTTGAACTACAGCTCAAATGATGATTTTCCCTAAAAAGATTAATGATACATTAAGGGGTGTTATCCACAGCTATAGAGAGTTATCCACAGAGTGGGACTTGCGTCACAATA
>CALDTA010000468.1:0-3607 GCA_937924455.1 uncultured Deinococcales bacterium | reverse complement strand
TTAAATCTTGCCTTACAAGGTTTCTACGCACTAGCTTTTGGTACTAACAACAAAACGATTCCACCTATCGTTTCAGATGAAATCTTCCGCTTTAATGGTGTAGCACTTAGTCGCATGTCTATCATCACATCTGTTATTGGTGTGCTTATCATGCTTATATTTTGGTTCTTGCTCAACCGTACAAAAATCGGTCTAGCTATGCGTGCAGTTGCCCAAAGAGAAGATGTCGCAAAAGCTATGGGTATACCAGTTCGCACCGTTATGTTTGCAACGTGGGGCGCATCTGCGGTACTTGCTGCTGCTGCTGCTCTACTCCTAGCTCCAACAACACTCCTAAACCCAGCCATGATGTTCGAGCCTTTATCAAAAGGATTTGTTGCTGCTGTTATTGGTGGTCTAAATAGCCTACCAGGTGCAATTGTTGGTGGTTACATCTTAGGCATCATGGAATTGCTCATTGGCGTTTATGTGTCTAACGAATTTAAAGCAAGTTTCGCTTTTATCGTTGTCATTCTTGTGCTTGTCTTCCGTCCTCATGGTTTACTTGGTAAACCTGAAGTAAGGCGTGTCTAGCTCAATCTCAGTACTTTTGTAGGGTGGCGCTCTGCCCACCGCTCTTGACTTTAAGGACAAATACTGGTGGTAAAGCCACACGCTACAAACGATTCTCACTTCTTTTACTTCGCTAATGAAATCTATTTTTCAACCCTCCCCCCAACCCTCTCCCAAGTTTGGGAGAGGGAGATTAACACTAAATGTTGTAAAAAAGTATTTTCTTTCCCCCTCTCCTGATGTCGGGAGAGGGGTCAGGGGTGAGGGTAGGAATTACAGACACAACCCTCAAGCAACATTTCACCTATATCACGAATATCGTGATATACTAGTTAGGTACGATAAATTTATTCAACACTTCTTTTACACTGGTGTAATTCTTTCAAACTAAAGCTGTTATACCTGTGTTTTTTGCAAAGTGTATAAAAATTCTACAAGGAATTGGAGTTAACTATGAAAAAGCTATTAGCAGCTTTCCTACTTTCGTTTTTTGCCCTCTACACAATCATGATTGGTTCTGTAGGTTTTGCTCAGCAAGGTGTTACGGATGATGAAATCCTCATCGGTAGTTGGGGTCCGCAATCTGGTCCAGCAGCAGCTTGGGGTACAGTAAATGTAGCAATCGATGCATACTTCCAGTACATCAACGACCAAGGTGGCATCAATGGCCGTAACCTCGTACTTGTTTCAAGAGATGACGGTTATGACCCAGCAAGAAGTGTTGGCGCAGCTCGTGAGCTAAACGACCGTGAAAAAGTATTTGCATTTGTTGGTGGTATCGGTACTGCTACAGGTTTAGCAGTTATGCCAATTGTTCAGCGTGGCAAAATTCCTTGGATCAGTCCAGCCTCTGGTTCTGGTGCATTCGCAGACCAAAGTAATGGTCTAGTATTCGCAACCTTTACAGACTACGCAGTTGAGTCAGCACTTATGACACGCCACGCAGTAGAAACACTTGGCAACAAAAAGATTGCTATCTTCTACCAAAATGATGGTTATGGTGGCGAAGGTCTAGCTGGTCTTGAAGGCGAAATCGAGCGTTTACAAGAAGCTGGTGTTGAAGTAGAACTACAAGAGATCAACAAAGTATCTTACGAGCGTGGCGAAACAAACATGGCTGTGCAAGCACTACGCTTTAAAGCTGGCGGTGCTGACGCTGTGATTATGTACAGCACACCAACTGCTGCTGCTTCACTACTTGGTGAATTCCAGAAAATTGAATATGCTCCACGTATCTTAGCGTCAACTACGCTACTTGACCCAAGCTTACTCGCTAACCCAGGTATGCAAGGCGCACTACTTTCAACTTTCCTACGTCTACCAACTGTAATCGTTGGCGAAGGTAATGGCGACCCAATTGCAGATGCTGCATTCATGGACATCGTTGTTGCTTACGCACCAGAAGCTGCAAAAGACCCATTCCGTTCACTCGCTGGTATTGCATTTGCTCAGCCTTTAGTTGAAGCACTTAAAATAGCTGGTGACGACCTAACTCGTGAAAGCCTAGTTGAAGCACTTAACTCTATCGAAGGCTATACTGAAGGTCTATTTACAAATCTAGACTTTACAAATGGTCCTCAAGGTAACAACTCTATTATGTTGCTACAGATGACGCCAACAGGGTTACGTCCTGCGATTGACGACTTTATTACGTTTTAATTGAAGAGTTAAATCCCCCTCGGTCCCCCTTTGTTAAAGGGGGATGTTCTTCTTTCTGGTTCTTCCTTAATATATTTTCGATTTCAGAAATAAAACAGGTAGAGCATGTTTTTGGAGCAAAGCGTAAAAAACTGCCAAGGTGCATCTTTAGGTTAGAAACCTACTAACAAATCATCATGTATACTACCTATATATAAGATGCACCAGTCCTCCTCTTTTCTAAAGGGGAGTTAGAGGGGATTCCGCCTTTTCCCCCATTTCAATATCATGTTAAAGGGGATTCCGCTCTCCCCCACATTCAAAACTATTTTATTAAAAAACATTATTTTATATTATGTCATCTCAAACACTATTAGACTTACAAAACGTATCCCTATCATTTGGTGGAATCAAAGCCCTGACAGATGTCAGCTTTTCTATTGCTGAACAAGAAGTTGTGGCGCTCATCGGACCAAACGGTGCTGGTAAAACCAGTATCTTTAATTGCATCTGTGGATTTTATAAACCACAAGTAGGCACGATTAGTTGGCAAGGTGAAGCCATCACAGGTATGCCTCCGCACCGCATTGCTAAAAAAGGCATTGGTCGAGGTTTTCAGAATATCGAACTATTTAAAACGATGACCTGTTTAGACAATCTTCTGCTTGGTCGTCACTTACATGTTAAGACAAATATTGTCTCAGCAGCTTTAGGTTTACCAAACTGGCGCAACGACGAAGTTGCTCAAAGACGCAAAGCTGAGGAACTTATGGATATTCTTGACTTACAAGCCTTTAGAGATGTTCCTGTAGCAGCACTTCCCTACGGTACGCAAAAACTGATTGAGGTTGCACGTGGACTTGCTGCTGAACCAAAACTATTGTTACTAGATGAACCAACCGCAGGTATGACGGCTGAAGAAAAAGACGAGATGATGTTCAGACTGCTAGGGTTGCGAAAAGACTTAGGCTTAAGCTTGCTAGTTGTTGAACACGATTTGCGTGTGGTGAGTCAGTTAGCTTCACGAATTGTAGTGCTTGACTATGGTCGTAAGATTGCTGATGGTAGTCCGCAAGATGTGCAGAAAGACCCTGAAGTTATCAAAGCTTACTTAGGTGAAACACAACTGAGTGAAGAAATTACTTCAAGTGAAACTGAGGTAACAGCATGAGCCGCTTATTAGAACTTACTAACATCGAAAGTGGTTATCACAAACGTTTGCTAGTGCTTAAAGGTCTATCTATAACTGTAGACGAAGGTCAGTGCGTGACTATTTTAGGCTCTAATGGTGCGGGTAAAAGCACGCTCCTAAAAACCATCATGGGCTTGATTGATGATGAGCCTCGTAAAGGTGAAATCTCTGTATTAGGTAAACCTATGCAAGGTAGTTCAACTGAGGAAATTGCCAGAGCTGGCA
>CALDTA010000467.1:0-3983 GCA_937924455.1 uncultured Deinococcales bacterium | reverse complement strand
TTTCATATGCACATGCACCTCTTAGGTGGCGCACAGCTTGGACGTATAGTGTCAAAACGGGTTAATCCAGATAATATTAATGGATAAACGTGATGCTCTAGAACTTTGGTTGGTTAGGCACGGACAGAGTACGTGGAATGCTGAAGGTCGGATTCAGGGACAGAAAGATGCACCGCTTAGTGAGTTGGGGAAGAGGCAGGCTCGAGCTCTACAATCGAGACTCGCAAATCACACCTTTGATGCTGCTTATAGCTCCGACTTGGCTCGAGCCTTTGATACAGGCTCGATAGCGATGCCTGATGTTGAGATTCTTAAAGATGAAAGACTACGAGAACTTGGTTTTGGAAACTTCGAAGGAAAACTTCGTGCTGAACTTAACGAAACTGAAAAAGCTGACTTTTCAATGTGGCGTAAAGATATGGAAGATGATACGTCCAAAGCAGTAAATGTTTATGGAATAGAATCAAATGAAGCTCTGCTGTCTCGCTTTGATACTTTTTTAGCAGATATGCCAAAGGTTGGAAAGGTGATAGCCTTTAGTCATGGTGGTTTGATTCGCTCTGCGCTTCATTACTTACTTGGTATGAAGGCAAGTTTTCAGAAGACTTATAATGTCAATAATACGAGTATCACTAGAATTGAGCTGTTTCAAGAGGATGACTTTATTCGTGTTACTTCAGTGAACGATGCTGCACATCTAGAAATGCTTTAGATGTTTTTTGCACCTGTCTACCTGTCTATAATGATTCACTTTGGTACTATTATTAATTGCGACCAAGGCATGAGTTTATCTTAATACAAAGGTTGTATACTAAATTTATGAAGCGATACTTGAAACTTTTCTTGATTAGCCTAGGTTTAGGCTTGAGTGTTTTTGTTGCAAATGCACAATCCTCAGGGCAAAACATTCAAAATATCAATGATGTTTGGGTTGTACCTATTGATACAGAAATCTCTCCTGCTACAGCACAATTTGTGAAAAGCCGCATTACTCAGGCAAATGAAGCAGATCCACAACCGCTGGCATTAGTCTTTTTAATCGATACGCCTGGCGGGCGAGTCGATTCGATGAAGAATATTTCGGATGCTATTTTGCAAGATGCTGCGGTTCCAACCATCTCTGTTGTCCAAAATGCCTACAGTGCAGGCGCACTCATTGCTATGAGTTCAGAATCAGTCGCAATGCTTCCAGGTTCATCCATCGGCGCAGCGCTCACAGTTGTTTTAGATCCAACCTCCGCAACAGGAACAAGTTATGCAGGTGAAAAAGCAAATTCTGTGACACGTTCCCAGTTTCGTTCAGTAGCTGGTGCTCGTGGGCGTAACACCCTTGTTGCCGAAGGCATGGTATCACCATCGATTGAAATTCCTGGCTTGGTTACCAATGAAGAGTTAGTAACCTTGAGTGCATCACAAGCAGTTGAATTTAACATCGCCGATTTGGAAGCACCAAGCATTCGAGATGCTTTGAGTGAACTTGGCTATGGTAATGTTCAACTTAAAGAAATGTCACCTACCCCCACCGAACGTGCTGCGCTTTGGCTTACAAGTCCACTTATCGCTGCTGCATTACTTGCTATTGGCGTAATAGGAATTCTTCTCGAAGTCTTTATTCCTGGTTTCGGTATTCCGGGTATTATTGGAACACTTGCATTACTCTTGTTCTTTGGTGGAACATTTATTGCTAGACCGTCTGGTATTTGGGATATTGCACTCATCTTGGTGGCACTTATTTTGCTTGTGATAGAGCTTTTCGTGTTGCCGGGTTTTGGCATAGCAGGTATTGTCGGACTGGCCATGATGGGCTATGCCACCTACCGAATATTTGAAGGGGATGCGATTTCTGCCTTTTCCTATACGGCTATTTTTGGTAGTAGCCTTCTACTGATTGTCTTATGGTTGTTTTCTTCAGGAAGAGTTGGGAAACGGCTGGTATTAGCCGAAAGTTTGGATGGTCGTACAAGTGCAGCAAATAAGTTTTTAGGTGATGGCGGTGCTACAAATTTTGACGAAGTAATCGGTGAAAAAGGTGTTGCAACCAGCGATTTGCGTCCTGCAGGTGTCGCACGTTTTGGTAATAAGCGGATTGATGTTGTCACTGAAGGTGATTTTATAACCACTGGTTCGCCTATCGAAATTGTTGAAATTGAAGGTAGCCGTGTAGTTGTAAGAGAGATTGAGGAAGCGTAGTATTTAATTTAAGTAGAATTACATATTGAAATAGTCTAGGCTTGGCTGTCATCGAGCTTACCGCAATGCAAAGCGTTTAAGGTCGTATGATTATGTTAGAGAAATGGTCTCAAAATTTACAACTAGAAACATAATTTACGTAAGAAAAGTAAGAAAAAATTAGAACGAATTAGATAGAAAAACGAAGAAGGAGAATAAATGCAACTTATTTCGCAACTTGGACCACTAGTAACCGCAGGTTTACTACTACTGTTTTTGATTATCTTATTTAGCTTTGTGCCGATTGGCTTGTGGATTTCAGCTATTGCTTCTGGTGTTCGTGTCAGTATTCCAGCACTGATTGGTATGCGACTAAGGCGAATTGCGCCTAAACGCATTATTGATCCGCAAATTAAGGCGCATAAGGCAGACATTAAGGTTATTCAAAATCAGTTAGAAGCACACTATCTTGCAGGTGGTGATGTTGACCGAGTGATTAATGCGCTTGTTGCTGCTGATAAAGCAGGGATTGTCTTGCCATTTGATAGAGCAGCCGCTATCGACCTTGCAGGTCGTGATGTTCTGGATGCGGTAAGAACTTCTGTTAACCCACGTGTTATTGAAACACCAAGTGTGGCTGCGGTAGCTAAAGATGGTATTCAGCTTATTTGTACTGCACGTGTAACAGTTCGATCAAATCTTGAGCGTCTTGTTGGTGGTGCAAGTGAAGAGACGATTATTGCCCGTGTTGGTGAAGGTATTGTTTCTTCGATTGGCTCGAGCACGAACCACAAAGAGGTGCTCGAAAATCCTGACGTTATTTCCAAAACAGTACTTTCTAAAGGCTTAGACTCTGGTACAGCCTTCGAAATTCTCTCGATTGATATTGCAGATGTTGATATTGGTAAAAACATCGGTGCTATTTTGCAAACTGACCAAGCAGAAGCGGATACTAAAGTGGCACAGGCAAAAGCAGAAGAACGTCGTGCTATGGCGGTCGCTGAAGAGCAAGAGATGAGTGCTCGTGTTGAAGAAATGCGTGCAAAAGTGGTTGAGTCTGAGGCGCAAGTACCGCTAGCAATAGCTGAAGCATTTCGTGAAGGTAAGTTAGGCTTGCGTGAATACTATGATTTTGAAAACATCAAGTCAGATACAAGTATGCGTAGTAACATCGCTAAAGCAACTGAAACTACAGAAGAATAGTAAAATATATAGCATATGAGTGGTTTATTTGACTTAATTTTGGTCTTTATCTTTATTATCCTGCCTGTTGTCAGTAATTTGATACGGGCAGGACAAAAGCGTGGGCAAAACAGACAGGGTAGACAGAATCCAACAGGTAGGTCTGAAGCAGGTCAGGGTTCAGAAGCTCCGCCAATTGTGCGAGAACAAGCTCCTGCTATGCCTCGTCAGGTCCAGCCGCAGCCACAATCTGCTAGTACGAGTGCTGACAGTAGCAAAGCAGAATTTGAACGACGTTTGGCTGAAGCTAGGGCGAGAGTCAAAGAGTCTATGGAGACTAGAGAAACTGGGAGGGCGCAGCAGCCAGCTCGATCTCAAGCACCACAAGTTCCACAAGCACGACAAGCACCACAAGCACGACAGCAGACTCAAGCATCTAGACCTCAAGCATCTAGACCTCAAGTGAGCAGACCTCAAGCATCTAGACCTGTTCCGCAGCCAAGAAGTTTAGAAGTTTTAAAGCCTATGGGCGGACAAGCTGCAACTACTAGAAGCCTTGAAGGTAGCTTTAAAAGGCAAAGTTTAGAACGACAACGAGTCGGTCAATTTGGTAACAGCCAAGTGGATAACTC
>CALDTA010000466.1:0-4457 GCA_937924455.1 uncultured Deinococcales bacterium | reverse complement strand
ATAAAGCCAGCAGAAAAGTTGCCAAGGTTACCACTCGGCACACATATATTGACTTCTTTATGACCTTTATAACCGCTGTCAATATTTACAATATTTAGGGTAACCGCCTGCTTAACAGCCCAAATGTAGTAGAGCATTTGTGGAAGTAAACGGCCTATGTTAATTGAGTTGGCTGATGATAGTGGAACATCCGCAAGGTCTGGGTCAACAAAAGCTGCTTTGACCATGCTTTGGCAATCGTCAAAGCTTCCTTCAACTGCTAGAGAACGCACGCCTGGTCGCTTGACAATAAGTTGGCGCTCTTGAACTTCGCTTACTAAACCTTTTGGATAGAGTAGTACGACATCTATATTGTCTTGCCCTGCAAAGCCATCGGCAACTGCGCTGCCTGTATCGCCAGAGGTTGCTACGACTATCGTAACTTTTCGATTTTCTTGTGCAAGGAAGCTGCTCATAAGCCTAGCCATGGTTCTGGCTGCAAAGTCTTTAAAGCTTAGGGTAGGGCCGTGGAAGAGCTCTAATACGTACAAGCTAGGGTCTAACTTGTGCAATGGCGCTGGAAAGTTCAGGGCATCTTTTAGAATAGCATCAAGCTCAGCTTGCTCTATATTTTCTTGCATATAAGGGTAGAGAACTTGTGAACCAATCTCTGCCATGCTACTTGCTGCAAGCGTATCAAAGTCAAATTTAGGAAAGCTGTCTGGAACGTACAAGCCACCATCAGGCGCTAGGCCTGTTAGTAAGGCTTCTTTAAAACTCAGCTTTGCTTTAGTACTATCTTTTGTGGAGTAATATTGAATCATAAGATTTATCTATAAAGCTTTTAGGCTTTCAGCTTCGTAATTCGCTGGAACAGCTTTTGCAGCAGCCAGTAGACTTGGACCAGAACGGTCTGCTAATACGGCAATCACATCTGCAAGGACACCACTTGCAGTAGCTGGTCCACCTGCGCCTGCACCTGTGATTAAGACTTCACCGATGGCGTCACCTTTAAAGTGTAGAGCGTTGAAGTTGCTAGCTACTTTTGCGAGTGAGTGGCTGTTTGGTAAAACAACTGGACGCACTGTTGTAACCCACTTGCCGTTTTCTGGATAAACAGAACCAACTAAGCGAACACAACTATCATTTGCTTTAGCATTTTCGATGTCATCTATAGTTAGGATATCTACACCTCTAGTATTTGCCTCAACTGCTGCCCAAGTTATGTCTGGGTCTACAGTCAATCTTGCTAAAAGTGTGAGCTTGTGTGCAGTATCAAAACCACCAACATCTAGTATTGGGTCTGCTTCTGCGTAGCCTAAGTCCTGCGCTTCTTTGAGGGCAGTTGCGTAATCTATGCCAGCTTCTAACTGTCCGATGATGTAGTTACAAGTACCATTTAGGATTGCATTGATTTCTAAAGCTTGAGAACCACGCAAGCTGCCAACAATGGGCTCGATTGATGGTGTACCTGCCATGACAGAGGCTTCAAAGTAAACTTTGCCAGCTTCTATGTATGGTTTAAACTCTGCCCAGCGCTCTGCCAGAACAGCTTTGTTGGCAGTCACTACAGGAATATCTTTTGCCAAAGCTTGCAGAAGTAAATCGCCAGCTAAAGTTGTGCCACCCATAACTTCAACAAGAATGTCGCAATTGTCTAACATGTCTGTAGAATCTGTAGTGAGTGTGCTTGGATCAATCGCTGCGTTGCGTGTTTTGCTGGTGTCTTGCACAAGCACTTTGCTAATCACTGCGTCAACATCTGAGCGTTGTTGGATGAGTTCTGCTAGAGAGCCACCGACTGTGCCAGCGCCGAGTAAACCGATTCTTTTCGTCATTTTGAGCCTCTTTTTTGCTACAGATGATGCATCTGTAGCTTTAGTTGGCATTATCATAGCGCAAATAGACTTGTGTTTAGAGTGAATCTACACCCATGAAGGTATCTAGGCTCAATTAGTTTCAATAAAAGCAATCTGGCAATTCATTATGTGGAAACGCTAGTAGAAACGCTACTTTTACTGCTACAAGTGCCTAAGAAGCTTTTCATCTATTTTCTTATAAACTTATACGTATGCATCGTATTACACAAACATTTTCACTTCTCTTATTTACTGTTCTACTATCGTTTTTTGCATTATCATCTGCACAACAAACACAAAGTAATATTGCAACTTTCCCCCTAGAATCTCTCGAAGCAGGCTTAAGGGGCACAGCCATCACTGCTGCTGCTGGCAACGAACTTGTCGAATTTCCTGTTGAAATCTTAGCCCTACAACAAGACTTGCTCCCAGGTGCGCCCCTTGTTCTTTTTAGAGCTAGTGGTCCTTTTATAGAAGAAGTTGGTGGTGTGGCAGCGGGTATGAGCGGTAGCCCTGTTTATATCGAGCAAGCTGGTGAATCTTTGCTGCTAGGCGCTATTGGCTATACCTTTCCAAGTAGTGACCACTCGCTTGGGCTTATTACGCCTTTTGAATTTATGCGCCAAGCACCTCCGCTTAGTTCTTTGGAACAGCTTGAATATTTTTCTAGTATTGATATTGAAGCTTTGGGTGAACCTGTGGCAGTGGCAACGCCTTTACTATTTTCGGGCATCAGTGAACGGGTAGCTAGCCAGTTAGAACCTCTCTTCACTTCAAGCAACATGAGACTTATGCCTGTGCAGTCCCCTAGTGCTGGTAACTTCAGTGCGGGTAATTTCAGTGCGGGTAACTTCAAAGAAGAAGACTATGTCTTTCAGCCAGGCAGTGCTATCAGCGTTGAACTAAGTCGTGGTGATATAAGGCTAGCAGCGGTTGGTACAGTCACCGCTATTGACGAAGAAAATGGTTTATTTTGGGCTTTTGGACATCCATTTTTACAACGCAGCAAGGTCAGCTATGGTCTTAGCCCTGCCTATGTCACCCACATCGTGCCAAGCGACATTGTGCCTTTTAAGCTTGCAAATAGCGGCTTTGGAAACATAGGTGTCGTCACCGAGGATAATCAATATGCGCTATCTGGCTTACTAGGCGTACAGCCAGACCTATTACCCGTAACCATGACTATATCCGCACTTGGCAAGCAAGTCACCAAGATTTTTCAAGTAAGCAATGATGAACGCTTTTACGCCATACTTGTGGCAGCCTCCAGCCTCGGGATTATGGATGAGCTTTTTGCAGTTCGCCGTCAGGGAACTGTTGAGATAGCTTGGGAGGTGGATGTCAAAGGTGGTCAGACTGTTAGGATGCTCGAGCAAGTCGCAAACAACAACGACATCGCTTTTGAATCCAGCCTCCTCCTAGCAGGACCCCTTGCCATCCTTGGCAACAACTTTTTTGAAGACCCCGAAGTATCCAATGTAAATATCAGCGTCAACTACAATCCAGATATTAACGTGGCAGAAGTCATCGAGGTTCATGCAGATGCAGAGCAAGTGCTTGAAGAACAAGATACTTTGATTGCTCACGTGCGTTTGCAACCTTACCGTCAACAGGCTGAGGTCATCACTTTAGATATAGATTTACCCGAAGGGGCTACTGGAGAGCTAGATATAAGCTTCCGAGGCGGTACTGAAGCAAGCCCACAAGATGACAATGACGATGGTATTGATGACAAACTCCTGAGCTTTGGTGAGCTTTTAGTTGCTATGCGTGACCAACCGCAAGGTAGCGAACTGATTGTTGACGCAAAAGTAGGCGATGACTATATACGTTTAGCCCGTAAGCAATTTCCTTACCTCATCATTGGTGAAGAAACCTTAACCGTGCAGATTGCTAATGAGGATGAAAAAGATACCCAAAACTCGAATAAAGATGATAGTCTAGAAGAAGATAAGCGTGAGGAGCAAAGCTTAGGGCGAGAGGATAGTGACACACTATTTGAAGAAGAACGCCCATAAACCTAAGCATTTATTGCATGACGACTATACCAGCCTCAAAAAAACCAGACTACGCAGACCTAAACTACGCAGACCTAAACTACACAGCACAAGAAGTTGCCACTAAATTAGGTGGAAAACTCAATAAAGCAAGTGTGGCAAGCTTTAGTAAGCTTGTGCCAAGTAACAGTCCTGAGTCTGGTGCAGTGATAGTCGTACCCTCTGCTGAACAGCTAAAAGGCTTAGACGCTTATGACATGCTAATTGTTATAGCTGAAGATGTTGACTTAAGTACTGTTGAAAATCTAGAAGATTTTTTGTTGCTCAACGTTCCAAACAGTCGTCTTGCGCTCTCTCAACTCAGCAAACTTTTCAATCCACGTCCACAACTGCCAAACGGTATCCACGCAACTGCATTGATTGACTCAACTAGTCAACTTGGCGAAAACGTAGCTGTTGGCATCAATAGCATCGTTGCCGCTGGCGCAATCATTGGTGATGGCACTAAGATTGGCACAAACTGTTACATTGGCGAAAACGTGCAAATCGGCAAAAACTGCCAGATTGAACACAATGTCACCCTATACGACGGGGCAATTCTTGGTGATGACGTTATCTTACA
>CALDTA010000465.1:0-3616 GCA_937924455.1 uncultured Deinococcales bacterium | reverse complement strand
CTAAATGCTTGAAGTTCTTATTCGGACCCAAAAAGAAG
Organism: uncultured Deinococcales bacterium; assembly: GCA_937924455.1. GTDB lineage: Bacteria > Deinococcota > Deinococci > Deinococcales > Trueperaceae > CALGZD01. The sequence goes on along the minus strand of CALDTA010000465.1, from coordinate 3,578 downwards.
AAGATGATTACCAAGCCATCTGCGATCTTTGGAATGCACGTTATCCTGAAGAACAATATAGCGTAACTGAAGGTAAGCACTACGATGAAGAAAGTCGTAAGCCACCTTGTAAATTTGAAAGGCTTTTAGCATTTGTAGATAAGAAATTGGTAGGTGCAGCAACTGCTCGTCAATTTTCTGGGCAATACCATCCGCAGAAGTTTTTTATCAATATCCATGTGGACGAAGCTTTTGAACAGCAGGGGATAGGCACAATGCTCTATCGAGAATTGATGATTCTTTTAAGAGAAGAAGGTGTTATTTCTGTAAGGGCGCATGTACGGGAAGATTTAACACACGCTGTTCAGTTTGCTGTGCGAGAAGGCTTTGAAACGACAAAGAAGGATTTCATGTTACTTATTAATGTTCAAGAACATGATTTTAGTACGTATCATGCAGTTATTCAGAAGCTTGAAGCTGAGGGCATAGTTGTAAAAAGTTTGGCGGATATTGGTTTAGACGAAGAGAATTGTCAAAAAGCTTGGCAGTGCTACAGTGAAGTACGGATGGATGTACCTCGGGGTGAAGCAGCTACTCAGATGAGTTATGAGAGTTTTAGGGCGCATTTTTTAGATGGTCCAGATTGTTTACCAGAAGCCCTGTTTGTTGCTATAAATCAGGCAAGCTTTATAGGCGTGACGAATCTTTGGAAGAGTGAAACAAATAAGGATTTGTATACAGGATTGACTGGGGTGAAGCAAGGCTATAGGGGGCGTGGGGTGGCAACTGCGCTCAAAGCAAAAGCCATGCTTTTTGCTCAAGTATATGGCAGTGAAGCTGTATATACCGACAATGATACAAACAATGTTGAAATGCTCAAGGTTAATGAAAAGTTTGGTTTTGAGAAAAAAACTGTATGGTTGAGTATGCTGAAAAAGCTTTGATTCATTTGATTCATTGTATAGCTTCAAATTTAAAGGTGTTTTGAAGGACGATAGCCTAACTGCAACGATATTTCATTAGCTACTTCATTAACTTTATTTCCATAATAAGGAATTTTCTCTTCTGGAATTCTTGGTAGGGGAACCGAAATACTTACTGCCGCAATAGGTTGTCCAAGATGATTAAAAATTGACGAAGCTACACACCTGCCACCTAAACCATTCTCTTGATTATCAATCGCAAACCCACGCTCTTTGGTAATAATTAAATCTTTGAGAACATCTTCAATAGTGGTGAAGGTATACTCTGTTTTGCTTTCAAATTTGTATGATTTCAAAATTTGCTCAGCTTCTTCTAAGGGCAGTTCAGAGAGGATTGCCTTACCAAGTGCAGTAGTATGAACAAAAGCGCGTTTCCCAACCACATTACGATAACTCAATCCCTGCTCACTCAGGTAGCGCTCTACATAAACAACCTCGTTTTCATCATGAATAGCAAGATTGATGCTTTCTTGTGACCAATTACGAAGGTTAAGTAGAAAAGGTCGTGCTACGTCTCGAATCTCTAATTGCCCAAGTAAAACTGTGGTACGTTCTAAAAACTTTAGACCTAATCTGTACTTGCGATTTTCTGGATTTTGGTCCAAGTAACCGCCCTCTTCTAAAGAGTATATTAGACCAGACGCAGTGCTTTTATGAAGTTCAAGACGTTGGGCGATTTCAGTTATACCAAGCTCAGGATAAGATGCACTGAATAAGTCCAAGATATCAAAAGCTCTTTGCAATGAGCCCATTACTCGTCGTTCTGTTGTTTTCGGACTTGCCATTGATCAACTAAACTTTCTATTAAGCTGCTATTTTGCGTACGACTATTACAAACACATCATAAACTTGAACTAGTTAAACTACAAAGACAGTCGTAACTTTTTAAGTTTCTCCATATAGACAATTAAGGCAGTACATCTGGACAAGCAACAGTTGGGTTTATATCCCCAGCATTGTCACCAACTGCATTACCATTCACATGGTCATACATGACATTGCCACAAACAGTGCCTTGTCCTTCAATCACAAATTTAATGCCACCAAATTCATTGCCATAAATCTTATTGCCATAAACATGGTTACCAACACCGTATTGAATACCATCAACCATGTGTCCACCAAGGCGCACACCTGCACCAACATTGCCATAGATTTCGTTATAGCGAATAATATTTTCAAAACCACGTGAGACGATGCCACCAGAGTTAACATCTAACTGACCAAAACAAATATTGTGCTCAATAATATTGTGAGATGTTCCTTCTTTAGCTTCAACGCATTCATTACCTTGTGTATTGAAAACGTTGTGATGAATCCAGTTGTAACTGCCTTGATCAGGCTCAACGGTCATGTTTTTACCGTCGTCCCATTGTTTACTTGATGTACCCACATAAATTGCTTCGCCAACAACACCAGAATCACCAAATTTAAAATCTTTTACACCACAGTTTTCAAACCTTGAATAGGCAATTTCATTGTGCTGAGCAAAATAGCGTAGGCGAACACACTCTTCGCCCGCATTTTTAAAAGTCATGCCTAAAACACGTAAATGGTTGACACCGTCACGAGGTTCATAACTAATGACATAAAGCAATTTATCTCTGTAAGCACCCATGCGCTCAGGATCATCACCTTCTCGCAAGCCATCTAGTGTAAAACCTTCTAGCGTAATGTAGTCATGATGAATCTGCACCATACGATTACTTGCCACACCATGAACAACTGCACTTTGAGGACCTGTAATTTTAATAGGTGCACCTTCAGTGCCTGCACGTACCGATTGAATATCTTGTCTGTAATGCCCTGGTGCCAAATGAATAGTATCTCCTGGTTGAGCAATATCAACTGCCCTTTGAATAAATCTTAAAGGAGTACTTGGAGACAATCCATCATTTTTGTTTGAGCCTTCAGGATTAATAAAATAATTTGTTTGTGCAAAGCACAAAGTAGTAATAAATAAAATGATTGAAATGAAATATGTTTTTCTTAAATTTTTATACATAAATAATTGACCTGAAATAGAAAGCGTATGAAATTTGTTAGTAGTTATACCGAGTCCGAAAATATCGTTAATAAATTGACCCGCTTGAAGCATTAGGTGCTCAACCATATTCCGCTTCACAGCTAGATATTAAAGTCCAAATGCGTCCCGGATTAATTAATGAATTAAGCGGAATTGGTATTAAAAGTATGGGGGAGCTCAGTTACGAGCATCCCCCAATTCGTTTAGGATTTAATTCCATTTAAAAAGTTGTAGCCAAGGCAGAAGTTTTTTTGCTTTTTGAAAAACTTCAAGGCTTTGTCCTCAAGAATATAAAAAGAACTGTAATTCTTAGGGAATTATACTAACCCTTAAATGGACAAAGCCCTTATTCGTAGTCTTCGATATATCTTAGGATCTCGTTAACTTCTGTAGTAACAAGTGCCATTGCTTTTTCTGCAGTTGCATTACCATTCCATACTTCGCCAAATTCTGACTTCCATAGTGAGTCAAAAGCAGAATACATTGGGTGAATTGGATCATACATAGAGTTTAGAGATTCGCCGACTAAGAATGCACCTTTGTCAACACCAGGTAAAACATCTGGTTCCATGAATCTTGGATCTGATCTG
>CALDTA010000464.1:0-6657 GCA_937924455.1 uncultured Deinococcales bacterium | reverse complement strand
GGTTTTTGTTGATAATGCTGGCATCATCGACTTTGATGGTGAATATGTTCTTTCTTTTAAAGCAGAAACGCACAATCACCCTTCAGCCCTAGAACCTTTTGGTGGCGCAAACACAGGCGTTGGCGGTGTCATTCGTGACATTATGGGCGTATCTGCAAGACCTATTGCCGTGACTGATGTGCTTTGCTTTGCACCAAGTGACCTACCAGCAGATGCACTTCCAGAGGGTAGTTTAGATCCTGTGACTATTGCAGCAGGCGTGGTTGCTGGTATCGGTGACTATGGCAACAAAATGGGTATACCTACTGTAAACGGAAGTATTCACTACCATCCAGATTACGCAGCTAACCCACTTGTTTACTGCGGTTGTGTTGGTCTAGCGAAGCACGACACCCATGTCACCTCACCTCAAGTTGGTGACCACATTATCGTGCTAGGTGGTGCAACTGGGCGAGATGGTTTAAAGGGTGCAACCTTTTCATCTTTAGATTTAGATAGTGATACCAGCGAAGCAGAGTTTGCCTCAACCGCTGTGCAAATTGGTGACCCAATTGTAGAAAAAGATGTTATGGAAGTGGTGCTATCAGCAGCCGAGGCGAAGCTATACAACGCCATTACAGACTGTGGTGCTGGTGGTCTTTCCTCCGCAGTTGGTGAGATGGCAGAAGAACTTGGCGCAAGAGTTGAGCTTGAAAAAGTTAGTTTGAAATATTCTGGGCTACTTCCGTGGGAAGTGTGGCTTAGTGAGGCGCAAGAGCGCATGGTCTTATCGGTCTCAGCAGACAAACTTCCTGAACTTCAGAAACTCTGTGACCTGTACGGTGTGTTGTTAGATGATATCGGCACAATGACTGGTACTGGTATCATGGAAGTCTACTTTGATAATCAATCAATCGTAGGACTCGACATGAATTTTTTGCATGACGGTCACCCAAAACTTCAACTTGAAGCAGAATGGCACGTGCCAACTCCTGACATAAGTGATGTCGAGCTTCCAGTAGGTAGCCTCAAGCCTTTGATTTTAAAAATGCTTGCTGACCCAAATGTTGCGAGCAAGGCTGATGTTATCCACCAGTACGACCATGAGGTACTTGGCAGCACGATTGTCAAGCCGCTCACAGGCTACCGTAATCATGGTCCAAGTGATGCAGCGGTTATCAAACCTCAATTTTGTAAGTCTGAAAAAGCTTTTGCACTGGCTCACGGCATCAATCCGCACTATGGCGAATTGGATAGCTACGCTATGGCTATAAGCGCAATAGATGAAGCAGTTCGCAATGCAGTCTGTGCTGGTGCAAACCCCAAACACATGGCAATCCTTGATAATTTCTGTTGGGGAAATCCGCAGCTTAAAGATAGGTTGGGTAGTTTGGTAAAAGCCTCTCAGGCTTGTTATGACGGGGCCAGGGCTTTCGATCTACCCTATATTTCAGGAAAAGATAGTTTAAACAACGAATTTGTGAGCAAAGAGGGTGAGCGCAAAGCCATCCCTCCAACCCTGTTAGTGTCTTCTATAGGTGTTTTGGATAACTATACCCATGCAACGACAATGGATTTAAAAGAAGTAGGTAATCCTGTTTATCTAGTAGGTCAAACAAAATGTGAACTTGGTGCTTCAGTTTTAGCCAGACACTTAAAAGATATTAAGAATACTGTTGTACCTCAACATGCAGAAGAGTCACCACAAGCTGCGCTTGCAATTCATAGTGCAATTTCCCAAGGTACTGTTCGTGCTTGCCATGATTTAAGTGATGGTGGTTTAGCTCTAGCTGCTGCTGAGATGGCACTAGCAGGTGGTTTGGGTTTAAACATTGATTTAGGTAAACTTGATAATCCAGAAAACTTAACTGTTACATCATTGCTATTTTCTGAAAGTAACGGACGCTATTTAGTTGAAGTAGATGCTGCGAAACAAGCTGAGTTTGAAAACTGTTTTGAAAACTTGGCTTTAGCTAAAGTTGGTACTGTTCAAGATTTAAAATCATTAGTGGTTATGCAGGGAAAACAATCAGATTCCTCTCTATCGATTGCTATTGATGACTTAGAGGCTGCGTTTTGTAGACAGGAGCTTGCACTATGAAACCACTTGTGATGGTTATTTCTGCATCAGGCACTAACCGTCATCATGACGCAGCTTGGGCTTGTGAGCTTGCAGGTGCTAACACTGAACAAGTTCACATGTCGCAATTACTGGGCAGTGAAAACACTAGTGACATTCTTTCAAAAGCTGACATGCTCCTTTTTGCAGGTGGCTTCTCCTACGGCGATGCGCTAGGTGCAGGCAAACGTTGGGCATTTGATTTAGAAATTGGTTTAAAAGAAGGTCTTACAAATTTTGTAGAAACAGGCAAGCCTGTTATTGGCATTTGTAATGGTTTCCAAGTTTTGCTCAAAGCAGGACTACTTGATTTAGCTGAAGAACAAGCTACACTCACGCACAATGAAAATGCGAAGTTTGAGTGTCGCTGGGTTTATCTTGAAGCTAACAAAAATACAACCTGTAGTTTTCTCAAAGATTTAGATGAACTCATCTACTGCCCTGTAGCACATGGTGAAGGTCGTGTCCTTGCCAATCAAGACATTGCTGCTGAGCGTATAGCCTTTAGTTACACAACTGCTGAAGATAGCAAGGCTATCAACTATCCCTTTAATCCAAATGGTTCACAACAGCACATTGCAGGACTCTGTAACGAGAAAGGCAATGTACTTGGGCTGATGCCACATCCTGAAAATCATGTTGTTGACTATCATCACCCTCGCTGGACACGTGGCGAAGTCGGCAATAAAGGTCTAAGCCTATTTGAAGCTGCTATTAACTATAGTAAAAAAGTATAGAGTAAACAGGTGTAAATCATATCTTTTGGAGAAGATTATGTTAAGTAAAGAGGCTATTGAATCCGTTACCTCAAATGCACTGAAAAGTGTTGATTTGGATGTTGGTGAGAAGTCACAAGGTAAAGTTAGAGATATTTACGAGCGTTCTGCTGAGCACTATGGTGGCAATGATGAAATGATTCTCGTCACCACTGACCGCCTATCAGCATTTGATAGAGTACTGGGTACTGTTCCCTACAAAGGTCAAATTTTAAATCAGATATCTCTTTTTTGGTTTGAACAAATCAAAGACCTTGTTTCTGATTACGTACGTACCAGCCCACACCCAAACGTCATCATTGGTGAAAAGTGTGATGCTCTACCAATAGAAGTGATTGTACGTGGATACATAAGCGGTGTTACTAAAACGGCACTTTGGTACCGCTACAGTTTGGGTGAGCGCACAATCTATGGTCATGACTTTCCAGAGGGCTTAACTAAAAACATGGCACTACCAACGCCGATTATTACGCCAACAACTAAAGGTGGTCCAACAGGACACGACGAGCGTTTAGATGTTGATGAGGTTGTTAGCAAAGGCTACTTAGATGCTGAGCTTTGGGATAAAGTTCAAAAGATTGCCCTAGAAATCTTTAGGAGAGGTCAAGAAGTAGCTAAAGAAGCTGGGTTAATCTTGGTTGATACGAAGTATGAATTTGGTATCAATCATAACGGTGAACTCGTAATCATTGACGAGGTTCACACACCTGATTCAAGCCGTTATTGGCGAGCTGATACCTACGAAGCTCGAATTGCTGCGGGTGAAGAGCCAGAAAACTATGACAAGGAATTCATTCGCCTATGGTACGCCGAAAGAGGCTACCGTGGTGATGGTGAGCCACCTGCATTTTCAGATGAGCTAGCAGTTTTTGCTTCACAACGTTACATAGATGTTTATGAAAAGCTAACCTCGAAAACTTTTGAGCCTGTGAGCTATCCAGCAGAAAACGACATAGCTGTCGCAGTTAAAAATTCGTAAATAAATACAACTAGATATAATCTAGATATAATAAGGAGAAAAACATGGCACACGACGTTTACATTTTGATGGGTTCAAAGTCAGACATGGGGCATGTCTCGAAAATTACCGATGGGCTAGATGCACTTGGTCTTAGTTATAGACTTAACATTGCTAGCGCACACAAAACACCACAAAGACTTTTAGAAGTCATTGCAGAAATCGAAGCTGTTCCTGAGCCAAAGGTGTACATTAGCGTGGCAGGTCGCAGCAATGCGCTTTCTGGAATGCTAGATGCAACTGTAGTTGCACCCGTGATTGCTTGTCCACCTCCATCAGACAGCTTTGGCGGTGCCGATATCTTTAGTAGTTTGCGTATGCCATCTGGCGTTGCACCTGCTGTTGTGTTAGACCCAGGCAATGCTGCACTCTTTGCAGCAAAAGTTCTTGGTCGCAAAGAGGCTGTTGCAAAACTACAAGAAGCTAACCGCCAAAAACTTTATGATGCAAACGCAGAACTCTAAAAACGCAAGTACTATAAAAGAAAACGATAAACCACAGGACAAGTGTGGCGTTTTCGCCATATTTGTCCCTGAAGATTCGGAAGTAAAGCAAGATGTCGCACGTCTAAGTTTCTTTGCTTTACATGCCTTACAACACCGAGGTCAGGAAAGTGCTGGCATTGCTACTAGTGATGGCAATGTTGCCCATATCTATAAAGCAATGGGTTTAGTTAATCAGGTCTTCAACGAAGATAATCTCTCTACACTTCCAGGTCATCTTGGGATTGGTCATACCCGCTACTCAACTACAGGCAGTTCAAACTTTCGCAATGCACAACCACTGTTAATTGAAACAATGCTTGGACCTCTAGGCATTGCTCACAATGGCAACTTAACCAATGTGCCGATGCTCCGTAGAGAACTTTTGCAGCAAGGTGTAGGACTATCTACTTCGTCTGATACTGAGGTGCTTGTACAGCTCTTAGCAGGTGGAAGAGGTGATTGGTTCTCTAGAATTCGTGCACTCATGGCACAAGCTGAAGGCGCCTATGCCTTAACAGTACTTACTCGTGATGCAGTTTTTGGTATGCGTGACCCATGGGGCTTTAGACCACTCTGTATTGGTCAGTTAGATAATGAACCTAATGGCTACGTACTCGCTAGTGAGTCTTGTGCATTAACAACAATAGGTGCAACATTGGTCGATGAAGTTCAACCAGGGGAAATAGTAAGGATAGATGCTAATGGCTTGCACCGAGAACAAGGTGCGCCACCTCGGAAAGTTTCCCTCTGTACCTTTGAACATATCTACTTTGCTAGACCAGACAGCATGTTTCAAGGTCGGGTTATTCATAAAATTCGCCAACAGCTAGGTGAAATTCTAGCTAAAGAATCTCCAGTCGATGCAGATGTTGTCATCAGTGTGCCAGATAGCGGTACACCTGCTGCTATTGGTTTTGCAAGAGCTTTAGGTTTAGACTTTACTGAAGGGCTCACCAAAAACCGCTACATCGCCCGAACTTTTATCCAACCAAGCGATGAGCTTCGTAAGAATGCAGTAAACCTGAAGTTTAATCCTCTACCAGATAACTTAACTGGCAAACGGGTTGTAGTAGTAGATGATTCTATAGTTCGTGGCAACACTGTCCGTCCACTGATTCAAATGATTCGTGATGGTGGTGCAACAGAAGTGCATGTGCGAGTGTCAAGTCCGCCGATTAAACATCCCTGCTTTATGGGTGTGGATATGGCGACTCAAGATGAACTGATTGCCTTCAAGCATGACGTTGATACTATTGCCCAAAAAGTTGGTGCTGACTCACTTGCTTATCTAAGCATTGAAGGATTGATGCAAGCTGTGCAAAGCGTTGAAGCTGAGGGTGATTCTGGATATTGCAATGCTTGTTTTACAGGAAAGTACCCACTTGATGTTAACAACTTATCAAAACAAGGTTTAGAAAACTCACTAGCTTAAAGCTTATAACCTATGAAAAAAGATAACTTAAATATATTGCTTATTGGTGGTGGTGGTAGAGAACATGCGCTTGCGTGGAAATTGGCACAATCAGAGCGTGTAGCTGTCATACATGTGCTTGCAGATAATGCTGGTTTAGCACAAATGCAAAAAGTAATTCAGCATCTTGATGTTTCAGCACCACTTGATTTTGCGAGAGAAAACAACATTGACCTTTGTATTGTTGGTCCAGAGGTACCTCTTGCAGATGGCATTGTAGATGAACTCGCTGAATTAGGTATTCTTGCATTTGGACCTAAAAAGGCTGCTGCCCAGCTTGAAGCAAGCAAGGCCTTTGCTAAAGATTTTATGCAACGACATAACATTCCAACTGCTACTTCTAAAAACTTTACAGATAATGGCGATGCCATAGCATTTATTAGAGAAATAGCTGACCCAAGGAAACTGGTTATTAAAGCAAGTGGTTTGGCAGCAGGTAAAGGCGTTATTTTACCTGAGACAATGGAAGAAGCTTTGCAAGCTATCAGTAGCATTATGGTTGAGAAAAACTTTGCTGATGCTGGTAATACAGTCGTGATTGAAGAAAGACTTGTTGGTGAAGAATTTTCAGTACTTGCTTTTTGCGATGGTGACACTGTTGTGGCTATGCCCGCAGCCCAAGACCATAAACGTGCGCTTGAAGGTGATAAAGGGCTCAATACTGGAGGGATGGGTGCATATGCACCTGCGCCTATTGCAGATGCTGAAACAATGGTAAAGGTTCAAAAAGAAGTTTTAGAACCAACCCTAGCTGGCATGAAAGAAGAAGGGCAACCGTACACAGGTATTTTGTATGCTGGCATGATGAA
>CALDTA010000463.1:0-3187 GCA_937924455.1 uncultured Deinococcales bacterium | reverse complement strand
CGACATATATCAATAACATCTTGTAAATTTTCTTCGTTTAGACTAAAACTAGCTTTGTTACGTCTTGCTCGTTTTTCAAACAAGGCAATCGAATCATAATTTCTGGCTTGTTTTAAGCTTGTTCGTTGACCAACCTGTGGTGTATTCAATCCATTCAAATATACTAGCCATTCAGCCTTTAAACCAAGTTTTGTTCGAGAGGTACAAAGAATTTTTGTTTTTGGACAAGAGGGCATTAATTTGGGGATTATACTTAGCTCTTCAGTTATATGGTCAACATTATCAAAAATAAGGAGTAAGTTTTTATCTTTTAAATGGTTGACTAATTGTTTAAGTGAGTTTTCAGAACCAGAAAAATTGAAATTAATTGCTTCGGCAATTGTCGCTGGTATTGCTAATGGGTTATTTAGACTTTCGAAGCTTATTAGGAAGATTCCATCTGTAAAGTGAGGTAGTGAACATTGCTCTTCTGCAATTTGATTTGCTAACCCTGTTTTACCGTTACCACCTGAACCAACGATTGTTATCAGTTGCGATTCTTCACTAGCAAGATAATAGTTGACAAGTTTAATTTCGTTTTCTCGACCAACAAAGGCTTTTGTGTTTTTAGAAATATTGTTGGGTATTGACAGGTTTAAGTTGTCGCTACTAGTAAGGATTGATGGAAGTTCTGTTTGCAAGCTAATGCTTGGGTCATAGCTGATTGTCCCCTCAGCATTAATGATAGCTAAATCATTTAAAATTTCATCTATGTTTTGGTAACGTTTTTCGACATCTTTGGCTAGTAAGCGAAAGATTAGTGGCTCGAGCTCTTCTGGACCACCAAAGTCAGCTAGTGAAGGCGTTGGACTAGTAATAATTTTGAGAATGGTTGCACTTATCTCTTGGTTTTTGCCAAATGGTTTATCACCAGTTAGCATTTCAAAGAGAACAATACCTAAAGCCCAAATATCAGAACGATGATTGTTTTCTAAACCTTTAACTCTTTCGGGGGATAGGTAGTCAAGCGTTCCTATGATTGAACCAGTTTGAGTAAGACCTTCTGTGAAGAGACTTGTTGCTTTGGCTAAGCCAAAGTCCATAACAACCGCATCACCGTTTTCTATAATAAATATATTTGCAGGTTTAATATCTCGGTGAAAAATATTTTTCTCGTGAGCGTGTTTAAGACCCTTACAAGTATCATTAAAAAGCTTTAAAGCATCTGATTTTGAAAAATGTCCTTCTTTGAGTTTGTCATTAAGAGGAATTCCTTCATAAAAAGGGCGGATGATAAACAACTTATCATCATCATCTAGTACTTCATAGATACTTGCTAAATTCGGATGATTTAACTCAAAAGAAACTTTGGCTTCCCGTAATAAACGCTCCCTTGCCTCAATTCGTTTTTGAGACAAGGGAGCATGGAATCGTTTAATTGCTACTGTGCGATTGTTTATGGTATCAAAAGCTTTATAGACTTCACCCATTCCACCTACACCAACTTGTTCAAAGTTGGTGTAGGTTGTTAAAAGTGGATTGTTTTGGATTTCAGTCATTGGTGTACTTAATTTAACTATTTAAAATATAATCTGAATAATTTGCACTTCTGTTATTCAACTTTGGATTAGAAAATAACAGAAGTGCATAGCTATAACTAGTTGGTTGTTGTAATCGCAGTTAGTTTAAAGTTGTCAATTAGAACTTTTGCAACTTCGTTATTCCAAGTTTTCTTATTATTGAATCCACCAATTAAGATGAAGTGCTCACCTGCAGATAATGTACCAAGTGATCTATTCACGTTTACCCAGCCAGAGTCGTTTTGTGAAATGCCACCACCAATTAGTTTTGTAATATGAATTGCACCATTATTGCCTTCAAAATGATCATCTACATAAATTAAAGCTTGAACAGTTTCGTCTGATTCATAAGTGGAAGCTAGCATAGTTCTTAGGTCAACGTTAAGCTGAACTTCAGTTTCCTTTTCTAGTGTGAAATTAAATGCGAAGCCACTGGACATATTATCGACTCTAAAATCATCTCTACCGCCGAGGCGTGTTTCAATACAACTATTGTTGCTTTTACATAAGGTGTTATTTGTATGGATAAAGCCTTGTTCATAGTAGTGATTTCCGCTACCACCGAACATTCCATCGTAGTAAGCAAATTTCCCTAGTCCATTATTGAAGTCATCTTGGTAAATCACGGTTTCTGTTACAACCTCAGTAGGTTGAGTTTCTTCTGGTGTAGGTTGAGTTTCCCAACCCATACCCCAACGCATGAAGTTATAGATATCTAAACGTGGTAACTCATCTCCGCTATTTAGAATATGGCTGCTGTTGTTTGATGCAATGTTTGTTGCTGTTGCTACGGATAAACCTAGGAGAACTTGTGGATCAACCAAAAGTCTAGCTTCACCAATGGCAAGTGCCATAGTTCCAGTAACAAGTGGTGCAGAAAATGATGTACCTGTTGCTGCAGTAAAACGACCATTTGGATATGCTGTAACTATGCTTTCACCAGGTGCGGCTAAATCCATTGAACTTCCGTAGGAAGAGAAGTTTGAGATTGTATCTGATGTGTTTACACTACTTACACCGAGGACTGACGTTTGGTCCAAACCCGTAATAGCTAATAGATCATTTAGCCTTTGTGCATTAGCTAGAGATTCATTTATTTTGTCAGGGTTTATTGTAAGGTTATTAGCTACATTTGCTGGAAAAAGTAAAGTGTTTTCACCAGTATTACCTGCTGAAGCAACTGTAAGTACGCCAGCTTGGTGTGCTATCGATAACATTGCTTCGATTGCAGGGTCTTTATCGTTTGTACCTAAAGATAGGTTGATTACATGAGCGCCTTTTGTTACTGCATATTCGATTGCTGCTGCGATGTCATTTGTATCGCCAGTGCCATCTGGACCGATGACTCGGATAGGCATAATTTTTGCTCTTGGAGCTACTTGTAAAATAATGCCTGCAACAGCAGTTCCGTGACCGTAACCTGCATCGCCTTCATTTGCTGCATCTTGTGGATAATTGTCACCGTCAATGAAATCTTTCCAGTACGTTTGTGAAGCAAGACGGTCTATAAACATTGGATGGTCTAAATCAAGTCCTGAATCAATGACTGCTACAATAACGTCTTGCCCGAAATTTTCAGTTTTGGCATGTGTTTCGAAAAGTCTAATTTTGTCGAATGTGGTTTTGTT
>CALDTA010000462.1:0-2630 GCA_937924455.1 uncultured Deinococcales bacterium | reverse complement strand
TCCAAAAGAAGCGGCTGATGGTGCTGATGTTGTTATTACTAATGTTAGTGATACGCCAGACGTTTACGAAGTAGTTTTTGGCGAGAATGGCGCAGCACACGCTATGAAAGCTGGTAGCGTGCTGATTGATGTGAGTACCATTAGCCCGCAAGTGACCAAAGAAATGGCAGCCAAACTAGCTGAGCAAGGGTGTGACATGCTCGACGCGCCTGTGTCTGGTGGTAGTGAAGGTGCACAAAAAGGTACGTTGAGCATTATGGTTGGTGGTAAAAAAGAAGTCTTGGATAAAATGATGCCTATCCTTGAGGTGATGGGTAGTACGGTTACCTATGTTGGTGAAAGTGGTGCAGGGCAGATTACCAAAGCAATGAATCAAATCATCATTGCTGGAAATTATATTGCTGCTGCTGAAGGTCTGTCACTTGGCATGGCTTCGGGGATTGATGTTGAAGCTGCGCTTAAAGCTGTTTCTGGTGGTGCTGCTGGTTCTTGGGTGCTTACAAACCGTGGCATGAACATGATTAAAGGTGAGTATCCTCTTGGGTTTCGTACACGCTTACATTTGAAAGATTTGGGCATAGGTTTAGATGCTGCTAAAGAAGCTGGTGTGCCTGTTACGGTTGCAGCGCATGTTGCACAGATTGAAGCTGCGCTTGTTAAGCGTGGTTATGGTGAAGAAGATGTGTCGAACATTGTGAGGGCTGTGCGTGAGGCTTCGGGGATTGATTCTTAGTTGTAAATTAGGTCTTAAACTATAGTTATAGGAATTAAAAAAGGCTCGAGCCCTAATTTACCTCAGGCTCGAGCCTTACAACTAAAAATCACCAAATGCACGCTTTGAATTAACCTAAACAACCGTATGAGCATTCCAAACATTGAATTCAACCCCAAACAACCTTTAACAACAGGCATTGAAGCAAAATTGTCGAGCACTGGGATGTAATCCAAGAAATCCCTGCCAAAGACCACTGGAAAAACGATAACGGCAAGTTCTAAGTAAAAAAATATTGACATAGTGCTTCGCGATTGGATTTTCAGTCGCGAAGTTTTTATGTTTTCAAACAAAGTGCTGGAAATGCCCTTAACGGGTGCGTCCCGCTAACCAGCACAATTAGGTCCAGTTAGGTATGCAACTGCTAAGTCTAAGTTATTTATGAAAGGATAGTCTTATGACTACAAACTTAGACAACTTAGATAATCTAAACCATGCACTTAAAGTAATTCAGCGTGGCACGGAGCATATTGCACCAGAAGCTGAACTTATTGAAAAATTAAAATCTGGCAAACGCTTGAGAGTAAAACTAGGGGTTGACCCAAGTAGTAGTGATTTGCATATTGGGCACGCTGTCGTACTGCGTAAAATGCGCCAGTTTCAAGATTTAGGGCACAAAGTTGTGCTTATCATCGGTGACTTTACAGCGACCATTGGTGACCCCACAGGTAAGTCAAAAACACGTCCTGTGCTGACTTTAGAGGAAACACGTAAAAATGGTGAGACTTATATTGCACAAGCGACAAAGATTTTGGACAACGACCCCGATAAATTGGAGATTAGACACAACTCAGAGTGGCTCGAGCCCCTCAACTTTTCCAAACTAGTCCACCTTGCAGGAAGCTACACCGTAGCCAGAATGATGGAGCGAGACGACTTCAGCAAACGCTATAAAAGTGGCGTAGCCATCAGCCTGCACGAGTTCCTTTACCCACTAGCCCAAGCCTACGACTCTGTAGCAATCGAAGCAGATATAGAACTTGGTGGTACAGACCAACTCTTTAACCTGATGGTTGGCAGAGACGTACAAGCACACTACGGTATGGAAGAACAGCAAATTGCCCTAACCGTCCCCTTGCTTGAAGGTTTAGACGGTATAGAAAAAATGTCTAAATCACTCAACAACTATATTGGCATCTCCGAAGCACCAGAAAGCATGTTCAAAAAAGCTATGCAAGTCAACGATGACATGCTTATGCGCTACACCGAACTTTGCACAGCTTTAGATTTAGATGAAATGCAAAGTCAGATGGACAGCAACATCAAAGAAGCTCACCGCATCTTTGCGAGAGAGCTTGTACGCATCTATCACGGTGATGAACCAATTGCCCATGCCGAAGAGCGCTATGACTATGTTGCCAAAGGCGGCATACCAGATGATGTTCCAGAATTTGTAGTAGCTTCTAGCGAACTAGAAGATGGCAAAATATGGATTTGTAAACTTGCTACCCTAGCTGGTTTAACTGAGTCAAATGGTGAAGCACGTAGGCTTATCAAAAATAGTGGTATCAAACTAGATGGTAAGACTGTGCAGGACATGAACCTAAAAATCGATGTGTCTGAAGCAAAGGTCTTACAAAAAGGTAAAGATAAATTTGTCAAAGTGATGCTGGGCTAAGAAACCTTAGATTAGAATCCTAAACTAGAATGTTAAACTATGGAAGCATCATCAAATGTTAGCAATTAAAAAAGCAATCCGCTTAGGTAGCGTATTATTGCTTGGGACATTACTATTTAGTGCATGTATAAGCATAGGACCAGCACCTTTAAGCTACAGACTTGCCACTGATTTAGACATACCCTCTCCTGCGATACCAAGCAATACTATCTTTGTTATAATTCACTGTAATAATGTTGT
>CALDTA010000461.1:0-3292 GCA_937924455.1 uncultured Deinococcales bacterium | reverse complement strand
TATATTTGTTATGAATCTATCTTTCCAAGAATCTCTCGGCAAATGGTACTAGGAGGTGCAGAGGTACTCCTGAACATCAGTAACGATGCTTGGTTTGGTAAAGGTCAGGGTGCAGAACAGCACTTCTTGATGGGCACAATGCGAGCAATTGAAACCAGACGCTATATTTTACGCTCAGGCATTGATGGGATTACCGCAGTCGTGAACCCTTTGGGCGAGGTTACAGAGAAGCTCGAGCGTGGAATCCCCGCTAGCTTAGTGGCTAGCTACGAACTTAGACATGACCAAACCCTCTTTGTACGTTTTGGTGACTACTTACTTATAGTATTACTGGTCTATTTAGCGATTGTATCTGCACTTGGTTTACTCAAAAGTCCAAACTAGTAACCTGATTTACTTCAACCACTTAAGTTCATCGGTAGAATCCAGATATATCTGAACCGTAAAACCTACAAAGGTCACAAGTGCCAAGGCTAAAAATACAAGCACACGAATAGGTACTGGACTGTTTAGTTGCTGTCTTAGTAAGTTTTCAACAGTTCCAATACTTGAAATGTCTGAAATGCCTAAAATATCTGCAGGTAGCTCGATAATACCTGTAAGCATAGCAATGGCTGTTAGCAGTATCCACGCTCCCATAAGTGCGCTCAGGCTGATGACTAACCAGCGCTCGAGCACTGCAAACACAATTCCCGTCGCCACAGAAAACATGAAGACCGATATCAGCGATGAATCAAAGGCAAGTAAAGCAAATTGATACCCAAAGAAACAACCAATCACAAAAGCCAAGAGCCAAAAAGCAAATAAGCTAGATAAAGATAATACCAAAGCAGTTATTACTGAGATAGCGATGTGCAAAGCTGAGACATCAACCTGCAAATAATAATCCGCAATTAAAGCACCTTGCTGAAAGCCCCAAAACATAGCCAAGACCATCACCACAACACGGGTGATTATGTATCCAAACAGGCTATAGCACAGACCAAAAGCTGCTAAAAAGCCTAACCATGCAGGATCGCTTAAACTTATCACTAATCCTTATCTACTACTCTTTTAGCTGTGTACTTGCCAAACTTCCCAAACCATGCAACAAACTTAATTCGTCTAAAGCTTGTCGAATACCCTCTACACCATAGCCAAGTTCTTCATGCTGCAATTTTGGATCGCCGTGAGGCACAAACACATTAGGTATGCCTAATCGTCTGGTAGGTATAAAAACATCGTTATCAACCAAAGCCTCTACAATTGCTGAACCAAGACCACCATCTCTAGCATGATCTTCAACCACAACAAAGGCTTTGGCAGAACGTGCTAGCTCAAGAAGCATTTCAGTATCAAGTGGCTTCACAAAACGGGCGTTGACCACACCAATGTGCGCTAAATCTTTTGTCGCTTCAAGAGCATAGTCAATAGTTAAACCACACGCCAGTACATAAGCTGCGCTACCCTCTTTGAGGATTTCCCAACTACCCCAAGCAATATCGTCCCAGTCAGCAACAGCTGCTTCGGGGGCTACTTCTACCCCACCTCTAGGCCATCTGATAGCCTTCGGACCACCAAGCTCTAGTGCTTTTTTGAGCATACTACGTTGCTCTTGGCTATCTTTTGGAATTGCAATCGACATATTTGGGATAGCTCTTAGGAAAGAAACGTCAAAGACACCTTGGTGCGTTGCGCCATCTCCCCCAACCAGACCTGCACGGTCAATGGCAAAAACCACATCAAGGTTCTCAATACACACATCGTGAATGACTTGGTCATAACCACGTTGCAAAAAGGTACTGTAAATCGCTACCACAGGCTTCTCCCCTTGTAGCGCTAAGCCTGTTGCCGTAGTTACGCAGACATCTTCGGCAATACCAACATCTACATATCTATCTGGGAAGCGTTCGGCATACTCGACCAAGCCACTGCCAATAGACATAGCAGGTGTAAGCATCCAGACCTTTTCATCTTGTTCTGCTAATTGACAGGCAGCTTCACCAAAGGCATGTGACCAACTATAGCCTTTACCTTTTTTCACAGGCTTTTCAGCATCAAACTTTGGTGCACCATGCCAATATTTAGGATCGGATTCAGCTATCTTATAGCCTTTACCTTTTTTAGTCACAATATGTAGCATAGTTGGTCCTTCAAGCTCACGAATATGCTTGAGATAGTAAGTCAACTGATCTAGGTCATGACCATCAATGGGTCCAACATAGCGCAGTCCCATAGCGTGGAAAGGATTTGCACTAGCAGGATCAAAGAAACGACGCATGGCGTGTTTGGCTCGACTACCAAATTCGGCAATTGGCTGCCATAATTTACGACGTCCAGTTTTCTCTGCATTTTGAAACCATGGTTGCACCTGTAGGCTACTAAAGTAACCATTTAAAGCCCCAACATTTTCACTAATTGACATTTCATTGTCATTCAGAATAATTGTCATTTTTGGCTTTAAATCGCCAATTTGATTCAGTGCAGCAAGTGCCATACCGCCTGTTAAAGAACCATCACCAATAACTGCGACAACACCGTAGTCTTTGTTTTGAGCATCTCTAGCAAGTGCCATCCCCAAAGCAGCAGCGATACTGGTACTTGCATGACCTACTGTGAGGGCATCATCTTCAGATTCGCCTGTGGTGGTAAATCCTGCAATACCATTGTGCTTGCGGATACTATCAATTTCAGATTTACGACCCGTAATAATTTTGTGTCCATAGGTCTGGTGACCAACATCAAAAATCAAACGGTCAACCTTGCTGTTATAAATCGAGTGAAGTGCTACGGTCAATTCAACAGCGCCAAGGCTAGAAGCTAGGTGACCTCCACCAAGTGAACATACTCGAATAATTTCACTACGCAGTTCTTCAGTAAACTGATGTAATTCTTCGTTACTTAAAGTTTTGACGTCTTGAGAGTTATTAATGCGCTCGAGCACAGATTTTGTTAGAGAAGTAGCTTGAATATCTGCTTGTATATCGTTTGATTCACTGCTTACGCTAGGAGCAGACATTACTGGTGGTTTAGAAATATTTGACATAATCGCTGCACAACCTCCACATAAATCTAGATTAAATCCATATGTGCCCGTAAAACTGCCACCCAAAAAATCCCCAAGGGTATGGATAAGATTATAACACTTAAAAGTATACCAATATTCTACCTTCTTGCACTGTAGGACACGCCCGATTATTAAGAGAAAATCCACCTCTAAGCGTATCAACACTTACAATTTGAATCAAAAATTGAGTTAAAAAGCTCTTCCACGATTAACTGACCTAAGTTAGTTAATCGGTTAGTTAATCGG
>CALDTA010000460.1:0-5500 GCA_937924455.1 uncultured Deinococcales bacterium | reverse complement strand
TGGTCAACCTGATGAGATTATCTTACTTTCGCCAGCAGGAGAGCCATTAAGCCAGCCTATGGTGGAAGAATTAGCCCAAAAAGAGCATTTGTGTTTCATCTGTGGTCGTTACGAAGGCTTTGATGCCAGAGTTGAACAGCTTGTAACGAGGGAAGTAAGCCTTGGTGATTATGTGCTTATGGGTGGAGAAGTTGCTGCTATTACCATTGTGGAAGCTACTGCTAGGTTAAGGACTGAAGTCATAGGTAGTGCTGAAAGTCATCAGCAAGATTCTTTTAGCTCAGGTTTACTTGATTACCCTGAATATACCCGTCCACTAACCTTTGAAGGATTGAGCGTACCAGAAGTTTTGGCGAGTGGAAATCATGCAAAGATAGATGCATGGAGACAAGAGCAAGCGCTCGAGCGCACCAAAGCTAGGCGTCCTGACTTGCTACCTAAAACACCCGATACACAAAAATCTGGCACTAAAACATCTAGCCCAAAAAAAAGCGACTGAGAAACAGCCGCTTAAAAATCGATTTAGATTTGTTTTCTAGTTGCCTGATTGTACCATAGCAATAACTTGATCAGTGATATCCAAACCATCTTGAGCATAAACTACAAGACCTAAGCCACTTTGACCAGCAATGTTACCGTCAAGCACCATTGTATAGCCATTTGTTTGAGCAATGCTTGCGATTGCGCCATTTACAGAAAGTACTGCAGGCTCTGATGCTTGAAGAATTTCTTCAGCATAGCGCTGCTGTACTGTTCTAAGCGTACGAATGAGGATATCAGCATTTTCTTCTTCAGTAGGCGTCAGTTGCTGTCCTTGTTGCATCTTTTGCTGTAGTGCTTGAATCTGTTCAACAATTGGTTGACTCTCTGCTTCCTGACGTGCTTGAATTTCGGTTACGGCACGACCAGATGGGTGAGAGGCTAAGGCTCTGGCAGCATCAACAAAAACGATTTTTGAAGCTGCTGGCTGGGCATTGAGTTGGCTAATTGCAAAAAGTGCTCCGAGAGCAAGCACAAAGGTTAGTGCAAGGGTTTTAAATTTCATAAGGAAAGTATACCTCCAAATATATGAGAATGGTTGTTAGTTTCTAAGCATTTAATGACGCACTTGTATTGGTATTTTGTATTTATATTACTGCTTTATGATGCAAGCGTATAGATAAATAAATCTATTTGAAATCTGCGTACAGATGCGACTCAATTAAATCATTTTCGACTATCGAAATTGTCAGTTGTTATTACAAATGGTATTACAAGCATTTTTGCAAAAGACTTGACTAATAAAGGGTGCAGCATACTAGATGCATGTGAGAAGAGCCAAAAAAACAGCACTGATTAAGCGAACTTAATCAGTGCTGTTGGTGTACCGTATTAGATTCGAGGGCAGTTTTACCCTCTGGTGAAATTCTCAAGCATTACGTCTTAAGACTTTCGAACGTTTTTGAGAATTACTACCCTCGACGGGCACCTCTACGTTTAATATTTATTTTGACCACCACCTTTCTGTAGTGGAAGTACTATAGCATACTTTTTCAGATTTGTCACTAGTTTTTGGTGTTATAGCGTGTCCGAAAATATATGTAATAAACAAATGAGCTAGAGCTATCATTTGCTCAACCATATTCTGTATCTAATAATCTGTGAGTTACCTAGATATCTCCATAAAAATGACAACAAACTAAACTACGGATATAAACGGAATTGGTATTACTCATTCATTCGTAAGTACACATGTTAGACTGAGTACATGAAATTGTTAGTTCTGGGTGGCACGGTTTTTGTAGGACGTCATATTGTTACAGAAGCTTTGAAAAGAGGACACGAGGTAACGCTCTTTAATAGAGGGAGTCAAGCTGGACTTTTTCCTGAGATAGAACAGCTTATAGGTGATCGGGGTAGCAATAGAAACACCGACAGCAAGGTACTAGACATACGACATGGAGAAAGTAATTTATCTGCACTTGAAGGTGGAAGCTGGGATGCAGTTATCGATACCAGCGCCTATGTTCCTAGAGTAATCAATGAAGCTGCGGAGCTATTAAAAAAGAATGTTAAGCAGTATTGTCTTATCTCAAGCATATCTGTCTATGCTGACCCTACCAAAGCGAACCTTAGTGAAGATGACATCGTACTTCGGTTGAATAATCCTGAAACGGAAAAGATAACCCCAACAACCTACGGTGGTTTGAAAGTTCTTTGTGAAGAGGCTGTGGAGGAGCACTATTCTAATTCACTCATTGTGCGACCTGGTTTAGTCGTAGGTCCAAATGATCCAACGGATAGATTTAGCTACTGGCCTTGGCGTTTTAGGCAAGGTGGAAAGGTGCTTGCCCCTGAACCGAAACATGCTGCTGTGCAGTACATAGATGCACGGGACATGGCTGTTTGGACACTGGATAATCTTGAAGCTGGAACTACGGGTAAGTTTAACCTTGTAAACACAGCAGGGAGTTACACGATTGGTGATCTTATAGATAGCTGTCAGCGTAAAGCAACGAGTGATAGTGAAGTAACTTGGGTGAATGAAGATTTTATTCTTGCAGAGGAAGTAGCTTACTTCAGGGATTTGCCGATGGCATTGCCAAAGAGTCAGCGCAACTTTATGCAAGTGAATAATGATAAGGCTATGGCAACAGGTCTGAACAATAGGCTGTTAGACGATACGGTTGAAGATATTTTGACTTGGTTGGATACCTTGGACGAGGGTTATGAGTTGAAGGCAGGGTTGCGGCTCGAGCACGAACAACAACTCCTAACAAAATGGGCAAAACAGTCATAATCTTCCCTACAAACAAAAAATCAACCTCATCAGTTTCATGATGAGGTTTTTTCATATCTACTAAATCGAATCAAGAAATTCCTGCCGTGTCCGAGGGTCTGATTTAAAAATCCCCCGCACAGCACTTGTGCGGGTAGTCGAAGCTTGCTTCTGGACACCACGCATCATCATACAAAGGTGTTGCGCTTCTGTAACCACTGCAACCCCCATTGGGTCAAGTATATCTAAGAGGCTATCGGCAATTTGTGTGGTCATGCGTTCTTGCACCTGCATACGCCGAGCAAAAACATCTGTTATGCGAGCAAATTTGCTTAAGCCTAAAATATGATTATTCGGTATATAGGCAATGTGCGCTTTACCAAAAAAAGGCAACATATGGTGTTCACACATAGAGTAAAACTCTATGTCTTTAACAATAATCATCTCTGAGCCTTCAGATTCAAAGAGTGCATTGTTAACGACCTCATCAACGGTTTGTTGATAGCCACCCATAAGAAAACGCATTGATTTTTCAACTCGCTGCGGTGTTTTGACTATACCTTCTCTGGTGATGTCTTCACCT
This sequence comes from uncultured Deinococcales bacterium, assembly GCA_937924455.1. GTDB lineage: Bacteria > Deinococcota > Deinococci > Deinococcales > Trueperaceae > CALGZD01. The sequence goes on along the minus strand of CALDTA010000460.1, from coordinate 2,159 downwards.
AATCCAGATATAAGGTCAGCTATGAGGGGTTCTAATGCACCCTGTTCAACTACTTGTATTTTTTTGTTTTTATTGTCTGCCATTTGTTTCTCTTTCAACCATGCATAAGTCTATTCAAAATAGACTTACCTTTAGATGATAATTTTAGGATGAGCGTTGTTAGCGTAGCACAAGCCTCAAACTTCAAAGCTAACCACTTCACTTTTAAATACATCTACCAAACCGTGGTCAGTTAACCTAAGTTCAGGAATAACTTCCAAACCTAAAAAGCTTAAAGTCATAAAAGGTGCAGGCATAGTAACACCCAAAGATTTAGCAGCATCTTCAAGCCGATCTAGCTTGATACGCACTGCTTCAAGTGGTTGATCCGTAATGAGTCCAGCAATAGGAAGTGGAAGCTCTGCAAGAACCTTTCCTTCGTTCACAACAACAAACCCACCATTGATCTGTTGTAAGTGTTCACAAGCCACAAGCAAATCTGCATCATTCATGCCCACTGCTAATAGATTGTGGTGGTCATGCCCAACTGTAGATGCCAAAGCACCAGTTTGTAAACCAAAGTCAGTGACGAGTCCTGTGGCAACATTGCCATTGTGCCCATAGCGCTCAACGCATATTAACTTTGCCAAGTCCTTACTAGCATCAGCTACAACTTCACCATTTTGAATAGTGGGTTCAACATGAATTTCTTCTGTTAATACTTGTCCTGCAACAGGTTTGATGCATCTGACTTTTTTTGGACTACCTGTGATTTTAAATCTGTCTATAGTCAAATCTGTTAAGCGCACAGTTTCTTCAACTGCTTTTTGAGATGCTTCATTCTTTACTTGGCTAGTATTTATCGCTTCAAGCATTTTCCCAGCCTCAGCGACTTTTACACCATCTTTAATGACTAAACTGGCGTTAAAATTATTCAAATCATCTAAAACAATAATATCTGCAAAATATCCAGCAGCAATTGCACCTCGTCTTTGTAAACTGTAATGCTTGGCATTGCTATAGCTTGCACATTTCACAGCCAAGGCTGGATTGATGCCTTGTTGAATGCAGCGACGAACCATGCAGTCAAGCCCACCTTCATCAATCAAATCATGTGGTAGGCGGTCATCGGTTACAAAACCGATGCGGTCACTATACTCAGGTTGTACCAAAGGCATGAGCGCATCAAGGTTTCGGGTAACTGAGCCTTCGCGAATCATGACAAATACCCCCGAGCGTAGCTTTTCACTGCCTTCTTCGAGTGTAGTTGCTTCGTGGTCAGAAGCTATGCCAGACGCTAAATAAGCCTGTAAGTCTTTACCGCTCACCGCAGGTGCATGACCTTCAGGAGATTTTCTGTATTGCTCTGCTAGTAGAGGTTTTGCTAGGTTTTCAGGATCACCAGCAATGACAGGTGGAAAGCTCATGATTTCGGCAATACCCACAACTCGTGGGTTATCAAGCAAGCTATCTATTTCGGCTAAACCAAGCACTGCACCAGAAGTTTCCAAGGGTGTAGCAGGTACGCAGCTAGGCACTGTCACCCATACATCCATGGGCAATCCTTCGCTAGATTCAATCAACCAATTGATGCCATCGACACCAGCAACATTACCGATTTCGTGCGGGTCACAAACGACTGCGGTTACGCCTCTTGGCAATACGCCAGAGGCATAGGCACTTGGAGATACGAGGGCAGATTCGATATGCATGTGTCCATCTATCAACCCTGGTGATAGAGTCATGCCTTCGAGGTCTAAGGTTTCATCAGCTTCAGCATTGGCATAGTCCAGACCTACACCTGCAATAAGTGGACCAGCGAGGATGACATGTGTTTTTTCTAGGATTTGAGTAAATACGTTGATGACTTGTGCATTTTTCAGAAGTAGCGTGCCAGCTTTGCGCCCTGCTGCTACATCTACTGCGAAGCGCAGTTGTTCGAGGCTTACGCTTCCTTTGATATCAGTGGCTTTAACATCAGTGACTTTTACATCAGTAGGAGAGATGGGGGGTAACATGGTTTATATTAGCATGTTCATTTCCTACCAAAATCCGCAGGAATCTCACCCCACACTTTTGTTTCCCACTTCAAAATTTGATTTTCAAACTCATTTTCTTTAAGCCAAGTTTCAGCACGTTCAATTAAGTTATATAACTTGGCGTTAGCTGGTTTTTTTGCG
>CALDTA010000459.1:0-3004 GCA_937924455.1 uncultured Deinococcales bacterium | reverse complement strand
AATGGTCTTATTGCAGTTTTACCTACAGAAGCTACTGAAAGCAGTTCTACAGGTCTGATTGGTGTCATTCCTAATGGCATTGTTCGGGGTAATGAATCTGGTGAAGAATTTCAGGGAATCATTGCTGTTGTTCCTCCTGATGTAGTATCTCCTCCAGATGTAGTACCTCCTACTGATGTTCTACCTTCTAATCTAATAGATACTAACCCTCCAATTATGACTGAGGGTAATAGCCCTATTGAAAGCAGTGTCTTAGACAAGCCTGTCCACACTATTATCCAGACTACGATTACTGATGAGGCGAATATTGACACCCTACAAGGGTCTGACACAGCAAAGCTTGATACGCAACTTACAGCCCCTCTTACAACAGAGAATCTCATTGAAACAGAAGAAAACATTGTTTCTGGTGAGTTTGAGGAATCGTCTAATTTTGCTCAAACAGAAGACCATCTAGAAATACAACTCGAAACAAATGAAAATAGCAGTTTAAAGCAGGTTGTTATCGAAGTTGAAGAATCTGTTGATAGCAATTCTAACAGTGCTAGCGATGCTGTTTTTGATGTCAACGCTATCGCTATTGACGAGCAACTATCTATTTCTCAAGAACAAGAAGTTATTGTTGAGGATGTAGAGGATGTAGAAGTAGTTGAGGAAATAGAAGTTAGCCCTGAAGAAACTGTCGTTAGTGACTCTCAGGAAATTATAGCTGCACCAGTTCTAGATGATGAAGTTATTGATAGTGTCTCGACTACTGAAAAGGAAGAAGTCATTGAAGAAGTTGAGGTGGACTTACGTGAGTTTGCGGTGGGTACGGGGTTTATGGGTGGGCTCGAGCTCAATTCCAGCACCCAAAACGTCCTAGCTACTGACCTTAGCGAAGCCGTCTACCATAGCTATAAACTTGATGTACCCGAAGGACAAAGCACATTAATCATTATGGTTGATGGTCAAGGCAGCAACGTAGATTTAGCTGTCAAGGCTATGAGTGAAATCACTGACTATACCGATGTTGATTATCTAGATGACTCAGATGCTAGCTCAGCAAGTTACAGCTATCGGTCTCCCCCATCAGGACCTATCTACATTGAAGTTATGAACTATACTGAAGCGCCTGTAGCCTACACCTTGACAATAAGTGATGAACCCAATGATGTCGCGAATAATCATAATAATCATGATAAAATCGTCAAAGCTCAACCTTCAACTCAGCCACTAGACACAGGTCACTTTTATGATTTAAGTCTGAATTCAGTTTTAAGTCGAGACATAGCGGCAAAAGAACCAAGTGCAACGCTGGTGTACCATAGCTATGAATTGGCATTGCCAAAAGGATTAGCGAATGTTGAAGTCCTATTAGATGGTCAAGGACATGATGTAGATATGGCAGTTCGTTTAGACCAGCCAATTACTCGTCTAGATGAAGTCGATTTTATCGACAACAGTAGTAGTGCAGTAGCAAGTTACCAGTTACAAACCATCAAAGATACTGTTCTCTATATTGATGTAATGAACTACATGCAAGAAGCTGCCCACTACGAATTGCAAGTTATTGCTGAAGCGCCAACTACCGAAAATACTACACCTAACATAACTAGTGACAGATTATATGCTCCAAATGTTGATGCAAGCCTTCAATCCGATGTCAAGCAAAAGGTCACTAACTTAAGCACTGGAAAACGTCATCAAGGCACTATTACAACTGCTGTTTCTTCTGATTCCGCACAAAATCACAACTTTTTGATTCGTGTTCCAGAAGGTACGAAACGCTTTGTTGCAACATTGAACTCAGATCACGATTTAGACATAGCATTGAAATATGCCAGCCCCATCGAAAGCTATGCACTTAAAAAACAAGGTGGCGATTGGGATTATTTAGATATGAGTCCAGCAAACAACAGTCGCATTCAGGTAGATGCACCTGAAGCAGGATTTTGGTACATCGATGTGATTCAAGCAAACAATCTGCAAGAAGCAGCACCTTATACTTTACAAGTCTATTACCCTTAAATACACCAACAGCTATTCTTGATTTAGTTTTTTGCTTTAGAATCTATTCCCATATCGATTTATCACAAATGCTAAAATGCTATACTAAGGTTACTTGCCTTTTTAGGTTGAAAAGTAATTTTAACTAGATAGCATGTTTTCAAACAAAGTGCGAAAACTGCTGAGGTGTGTTCCAGACAATGCAGTAAATGTTTTGATATTGCCACACACGTTTTCAACTTTCAGTGGAACACACCCATATACTAGCTATATTTGAGATTTCCTATCGGACCATTTGAAAAATTGCGAATACGGAATGTAGCAATATTTTAAGGACTAGCTTGTGATTGAAGTTAATGCACTCACGAAAAACTTTGGTGACTTTAAAGCAGTTGATAATCTGAGCTTTGAAATTAGATCTGGTGAGGTTTTTGGCTTGTTAGGTCCAAACGGTGCAGGTAAAACAACTACCTTGCGGATGCTTGCCACACTGATAACTCCAAGTAGTGGTTCTGCAACAGTTGCAGGCTTCGATATTGGCAAAGATTCCGAGCAACTTCGCCGAAACATAGGCGTAGTCAATGGTGGTATGGGTTTATACGACCGCTTAACAGGTACTGAAATTTTGAACTACTTTGGGCAGCTTTATAGTATGTCTAAACAAGACATCAAAAAACGTATTGCTCTACTAGATGAGCTTTTACAACTTGGCGATACCCTTTACCGTCGAGCTAGTGATTTTTCAACAGGCATGAAACAAAAGATTGTCATAGCAAGAGCTGTACTCCATGACCCACCTGTAATCTTTTTTGATGAAGCGACTTCTGGACTAGATGTGATGGCAAGACGTGCCGTATTGAATTTCGTCACCGAATATCCAAGTGAGGGACGAGCTGTCATTTACTCAACTCATGTCATGAGTGAAGTGGATGAGCTGTGTCACCGAGCCGCAATTATCTATAAAGGTAAGCTCATCGCTATTGATTCGATTGATGGACTTAGACAACAAACTGAT
>CALDTA010000458.1:0-3341 GCA_937924455.1 uncultured Deinococcales bacterium | reverse complement strand
AAATTGTTCCCAAATGTCTGGCATAGGTCTATCACCTGTTGGCAAACCTGTATTAGCAGCCACAACCGCAGAAAAACGTTCTGGCATCTCAGCAACAAGACGCAAACCGACCAAACCACCCCAGTCTTGACAGACTAAAGTGATGTTTTCTAGCTTATTTGCTACTAACCACTGCTTCATCCAGTCAACGTGACTTTGATAACTATAATCTTCAGGCTTGCCTAACTTATCTGACCGTCCAAACCCAATGAAGTCTGGTGCAATTGCTCTGTAACCAGCATCAGCGATGATGGGAATCATCTTTCGGTACAGATAACTCCACGATGGCTCACCGTGTAGCATTAGCACAGGTGCAGCGTCTACATCACCTGCTTCGACATGATGCATTCGCAACACTTCAGCACCATGACTAATCCCTTGACTAATCCCATGACTAATCCCATGATTTATCACTGTATAGTTTGGCTCATAAGGAAAATCTTGAAGAGTTTCAAAGCGTGCCTCAGGCGTTCTTAAAATTGACAATATTGACAAAAGCTTTCTCCACTTACTAAAGTTTTAGACCAATTAAAGTTTTAAACCAATTAAAGTTTTAGACCAATTAAAGTTTTAAACCGAGTTGTTTAGGTGCTAAACCAACAAGTTTTGCAATAGCAGGTACGACAAGTGTGCCAACCCAACCTATAAATAGATAACGGGCAAAAGCTACAAATTCATTTCGTTTTAGTTCTTCGGGTAGCAGGAGGCTCGAGCCCACTAACGCCCCAAACACAAGCCCGAGTCCTAACAGTATTAACAAAATCTTTTTACTCGTCTCTCTTGGTACATGATGCCTAATAATGGCAGGACCCGTAATGAAAGCAGCTAAACCACCCAGAAGCGTTGCAGAATCTGGCGTAGGTAAAAACATATGCAAAGCAAGCGGTAATCCAATGCCCAAAAGCACCAACACTGCGCTATTCCAATTAATATTGTTCAAAACATTGCTCAAAAGCAACCCAAGAATAATAATGATAATGCCTATAGCCAAACCACCAACAATATCAATAGGGAAATGTACACCAAGATAAATTCGACTCAAAGCAATCAGAGCAATGAGCAAAACACTAATGAGTGTGAGCCAAGTACGTCGACTATAGATAGCTAACAAGCCCCAAAAAATCATCGCACCTTGGGCATGACCACTTGGGAAAGCACCACCACCTGCAGTTTCAATCGCTTCTTCACTTCGAGCTAAGGTCTCATCAATAATAAAAGGACGCTCTGTATCTATAATCCCCTTCAGGTGAAAGTTGATATAAAACCCAATCAGCAAAATCATGCCAATGCGTCTACCCATCAAACTATCAACAGCAAGATACAAAATAACCAAGAAAGCAATATAAAACTGCTCTGAGCCTAAATTTGTTATCGCCAATGCAATGCTATCTAACATTGGTGAAGCAAAACTTTGAAGAAAATTTATAAGTTCCATTTAGTTTATTGTACTGTCTGAAATTTGGCTATGTAAATAGAACACTACACATATGAGTAGCACTTAATCCACTGCTTCATACATAACAACAGCTTCACCATCAATCACAACAACATCGTCCTGATTAGTACAAACCGTTTTGATTGTATATATGGGTTTATTGCCTTTTTGAGCTACGACAGTTCCAGTAGTAGTGACTGTATCACCAATAAATACAGGCGCCTTAAAATTCAAATTCTGCGATAGATATATTGCCCCAGGTCCAGGCAGTTTATTGCCAATCACAGCAGAAATAAAACTTGCCCCCAAAATACCATGGGCAATTTTTTGACCAAAACGTGTTTTCTCTGCATAGCTACTATCCACATGAATTGGGTTCACATCAGTCGAAACCTTAGCAAAGGTCACTATATCCTCTTCGGTCACAGTTTTTGTTAGTTGTGCAGTTGCACCAATTTCTAGTTGTACTGGCTGCAGGTGCAGCTCCTGCAAACCCTGAATATCACTATCCACTTAAGTAACAACCTTTCTCGCTCGAATGTGTCCAGGTCGTAAGTGACCTTGTTGAATAATCACTTCTTTAGCCAAAGAACTCGCCAATCGTTGTTCAGCAGCCTCTTCACCAAAAACCTTAACTAGCTTTTGATAATTCTCGCCTTGCATAGTGGCAAGTTCATTTTTTATCTCGTCTTGATACCAGTGGTTTCTATCTTCAAACTCAACAACTTCAAAACCGATAGATTCAATCAACTCTTTCGCCACCTCTATTGTTCCCATCTTAAAATCTAACTGAACAATGCGTAGCCATTCTTCAAATTCGGGCGATGCTTGCTGAACAGAACCAAACCAATCACTCATGGCAAGATAGCCACCTTCGTTTAACACTCTGTGAAGTTCACTATAAATTTCCGATTTATCTTCAACATGTATCAGTGAATCCTTAGTAAAAACCATATCAAACGTGTTGCTATCAAAAGGAAGTTTACCAGATGTAACGACTTGCAAATCTATCTGGGATGTAAGACCAGCTTTATCTACTCTGGCTCTTCCCTCTTCAACCAGTGATGCCTCTATATCAATGCCTGTAACATGTGCTGCACCATGTTCTTTAACCAAAAGTATGTCGATACCAGCAATACCACAGCCAATATCTAGAACATGTTTTCCTGAAATATCAATATCTTTCAGAATCGCAACAACTTCAGCAGCCCCCCCAGGTGACATAAAGCCTTCACCCCAAATCCACTCGAGCCCTCTCAAAAATTCTTTACTGTAATGGTTTTGATCTGACATCACATCACCTATTAGAAAAGCTAGTTGAAAAGCTTTCTTAACTCATTTCCTTTGCTTGCTTTCTCAGTTCGTATTTCTGTATTTTCCCCGTAGCAGTCTTTGGCAGCTCTCCAAAAACCACATACTTTGGTGTTTTAAAACCAGCTAATTCACCACGACAAAAGCTGATGATTTCTTCTGAATCAATGTCTGCCGTGACATCCTGCAACTCCACAAAAGAACAAGGCACTTCGCCCCACTTTTCATCTGGCTTGGCGACCACTGCAGCAGCAGCAACTGCTGGATGCTTATACAAAACCCCTTCAACCTCAACTGAAGATACGTTTTCACCACCAGAAATAATGATATCTTTAGAACGATCTTTAATTTGCACGTAACCATTAGGATGTACAACTGCCAAATCTCCTGAACGGAACCAGCCATCTTTCATAGACTCCGCTGTCGCTTCTGGATTTTTAAAATAGCCTTTCATAATGGTGTTACCTCGCACCATAATTTCCCCCATAGTTTCACCATCAGCAGGTACAGCTTGCATAGTCTCTGGATTAAAAACAGCGAGTGCTTCCATCATCGG
>CALDTA010000457.1:0-2954 GCA_937924455.1 uncultured Deinococcales bacterium | reverse complement strand
ATGGCTTTAAAGTGAGCAATTGAGTGGATTTAGTATGAAAGTTCAAGAGATGATGCTTGGTTTAAATTAGAGGTTTAACGCTTTAGGGGTTTAACTAGGTTAGAGATTGAACTAGGTTAGAGATTTAATTGTGTTAGATTCTTCATTTTTGATTTAGGGTGTGATCGCTTTAAGACTTAATTGAGGCATATTTGACTCAACACTATTTTGCAAAATGGTATGAAATACAATGTAGAAGGGATTGGCAAGATGAAACTCAGGAGAGCGTTAACGCTTATTTTATTAATATTTATAGCTACAGTGTCATATGCACAGGTTTCTGCGCTAAATAAAGCGCCAACTGTCTTTGATGATGTTCCAGCTAATTTTTATGCAAATGAAGCAATTAATATTGCTGTAAATGCAGGGATTATTGTTGGTCGTACGGATGGGACTTTTGATGGTTATGCAAATCTAACAAGGTACGAGTCAGCGATTGTTATCGCACGTTTACTAACTAAGTATCAAAATGATTTACGCATCGTTTATCAAGATCTAAAAGAGCTTGATGATGCCCTCGTAGATTTAGCAACTGACTACTACGATATGCGAGACGAAATTGATGACTTAAGAGCCTCGATCAATAATCAAGGAAATAATGAAGAAGTTATGGCGTTGAGAGAACAGCTTGCAGCTATGCAGGGTCGCTTGGGTGTGCTCGAGCGTCAAATTGTTGCACAAGCTGGTATTGCTGGTACGTCAGGTCCACAAGGTGTTCAAGGTCCACAGGGACCAGCGGGTCCGCTAGGTCCACAAGGGCCAGTAGGACCACAAGGACCAGCGGGTCCAGCAGGTGCGTCTGGTTCGCCAGGTTCGCCTGGTTCGCCAGGTCCAGCTACACAGGGTCCACAAGGACCACAAGGTCTACAAGGTCCACAGGGACCAGCAGGACCAGCCACACAAGGTCCGCAGGGAGCAACAGGACCACAGGGACCAGCAGGTCCGCAAGGTCCAGCAGGACCAGCTTCAACTGCTTCAGGACCACAAGGACCACAAGGACAAGCGGGACCGTCAGGACCGTCAGGACCAGCAGGGCCAGTGGGACCGTCAGGTCCAGCAGGACCCGTCGGACCAGCAGCTCCTGCAAGTACTACATCTGCACAAGTGAACTACACGCCATCGCAAATAGTTGTACAGCCTGGGCAGAACCCGATTTCTTCAAGTGTGCTTCCTGTTGATTTTGCTTCGCCGAGTGACCAAAATAATTCAGTGAATAACCCAACAGGTGGACAGATTCATATTTCAAGTATTCAACAAGGTACAGGTGGTGCAGAGATACATATCAATACTGTTGCAAACACCTTTGTTCCGCTACAAGTCAATCAACCAGTATCACCGTCACCTACCCCTGTGACTGTCTTTAGCACAGTTGTAACACAACAACCAATTGGTTCAGCAGGGTTTAATAATCCGCAACAACCTCAACCAGTGACTGTTATTTCGGTTCCAAGCTCACAACAGCCTCTACAACAAATTCAGCCAATTACGATTGTCAATTCTCCGCCTAGCTATTGTTCATCAGCAGACAATCTTTGGCGTGTAGAGTGTGGTGGCAACGGTGTACAACCGCTTCCTGTTACGCCAACAGTAGTTCGTCCAGAATACTGCTCAGTACAGCAAAATTTATGGCGTACAGAGTGTGGTGGTAATGGGATTCAGCCATCTACACCAACTGCTGTAGTGACAGTGAGTCAAACACCAACCCAGCCCACAACCCCAGCGTATTGTACAGATAGTCGATATAGCTATCTAATAGAGTGTGGTGGTAACGGTGTTCCAAATAATCTTTCTGGCGTTACGCAAACACCGCCACAACGCCCTGAGTATTGCTCAACACAGGCAAACTTTTGGCGAACTGAGTGTGGTGGTAATGGTGTAGATCCTAACCAGACAACACAACAACCATCTAATCCTTCGGTAACAGTTTCTCAGGCTCCTGTAGTCAATTATCAGTATCCTTATCCAAATACAGCACCAGTGGCAAATACACAGGTAACAGGTACAGTTGTTACAGCTACACCTCTGCCTCAAAATCAATTGCCATATCCGAATGCATATCCTTATCCAGAAGGTGGTCCTAGTCAACCAAATGCGGTTTCAGTGACAGTTACCCCTAATGTACAGAGTAATAATCGAAGTAGTAATCGTAGTGGTGCGCCACAAGCTAGTTTTGATGTGCGTGTAGATCAACGATTGCTACAAAGCCCGTATAGTAAAGAATAAAGCTAAAAAGCGATAAGCACTAATACAATTCCTTTACAAAAAAGAGGGTAGGTCCTGAAGACCTACCCTCTTACTAGTTTTAGATTGTTGGCAAATAGTGTTACTAATAGCAGTTCCACGATTCACTGCAACAGCAGTGAATCGGCGAGCTTCGTAACGAGTAAGAATTAACTCACTTAGTGTGTACAGTTGTTACGTGGAAACGCTATAAATGCGACTTATTCGATACGTCCTTTGTTACCGCCAAGACGGCTCTTTAACAGTGGCCATCCGAAAATACCAGCAATAATCAGAACAATTATAAGTAACGTTAGCGCTCTACCGAATGCCAAAGCAATGAGCATGCCTAATATAACGCCACCCACACCAAACATCATTTTTTGATTAAGTGATTTAAAAAAATTCATACGCTTAGCTTATTCCTTTCTTGTCAAATTTACATCATTCTTTTGGATGACACATAAGTTGCATCACCTACTTGTTGTTAATATACATTATATTTGTTTCAAAACTGGCAATTTGACTGCAATGTAGCAATTTAATGGTTAAGTGCTACAAATTGCATTGGTTATATTGGTTATATTGAGGGTGCGTCCCATCCAAGGTTGGAAAGAGAGTTAACGCAAATAAAAGTTTTTTCGTTTTTTGAAAAACTTCCCTTTTTGAAAAACTTCCCTTTTTGAAAAACTTCC
>CALDTA010000456.1:0-7935 GCA_937924455.1 uncultured Deinococcales bacterium | reverse complement strand
GATATTAGCACCAGTTGTGTTGTCTAAAGCTGCATTATCTAAAGTCGTATTGCCTGAAGCTGTGTTGCCTAAAGTCGTGTTGTCTAAAGTCGTGTTGCCTAAAGCTGTATTGTTTAAAGCTGGGTTACCTAAAGCTGGAATGCCTAAAGCTGGAATGCCAATAGGATTGTCTGGAACAGGAATAGGTGTCGTTCCAGACGGTGTTGTTCCAGACGGTGTTGGCGCAATAGTTGTGTTTGAAGCATCAGCAGGCAATATTGTTACTGGTGTTGGATTGTTCCCATTTGCAACATTTGCAACATTTGGAATGTTTGGTTGTGGCGCACCAGTGCTATTTCCTTCGCTTCCTGTATTACCTTGTGATAGAAACGAACCGAAAAACTGTCTGATGCCATTCCCAGTATTTGGGTTTGTTGCATTTGTAGTATCAGATTGTGTGCTACTCGGCTGTATAGTAGCAGTTGCTAAAGCTTGATTTTGTAAGATGCTTAAGTGTTCAACATTTTCGTTATAGACCAAAGTAATTTGATCGCTGATTTCTGATTGTGGTTCATAGGCAAGTGGTGTTTGTGCTACCACTCCGTGGTTCAGATTTGAACTACTTAAGGTTGTTACTTTACTGATTTCAAAGCCATACTCTGCTGCTAGGTCAAAAGCTTGATTGAGGTCTAAAATGCCTATGAAATTTGGAATGCTGGTTTCACGTAATGCCCCTGCTTCAGCGTCTATAGCAACCAGTAATCTCAGTGTTGCGGTCTCTGGGTCCACGATGCTGTTTGCTTTGATGTATTGCTTAAGGATTGTTCCAGCAGGTTCATCTTGACTGACTTGTTCGTCGATTTGAGTCTCTTGCTTTAAGCCAAGCAAGGCAATGTATGGCTGTGCTTCTTCTAAAGTCATGCCTTTAAAGTCTGGTATGAAAGTTTGGAGTGGTCTGGGTCCTTTGCTGAGGATAACGTTCAGGCTCGAGCCTTCTGCTACTGTTTTGTCAGCCGCAACACTTTGGGCAATGACCTGTCCTGCATTCATTGAAGAATGAACTTCAACAACCTTACCTAGCCGCAACCCCGCTTCTTCCAGAGCTAGCCTTGCTTCTTCTTGACCGCTGATACCTCTAGCAACTAATTGAGGTACTCTCACTTGATTGCGCTCTAGTGAAGCGACTGCATACATGAGTTGAACAGTACGTCCTTGTCGGAGCAGTGAGCGTTCCTTGGGTTCCATTTTGACGACAGTGTTTTCTTCAGCATCAGAAACTACTGGAAGGATTTGACTATTAAGTCCTAGGGATTGTACTTCTTGCCCTGCAACATCTATATCGAGCCCTACAAGTTGAGGGAGCAATACCTCTTGGGTGTTCACATAGCGCCCAAAGCCATAGTTGAGCAAAAAAGCCGAGATAGCAACCATTATGAGACCAGGGAGCCAAGATATGAGAGGGGGTATAGGTAGCCCAAAAAGGTAAAGACCTTTTTGATTGCTTCTTTTAGATTTGCGAATTGTTTTTCGGTCAATGCTTTTTACGCCTGATGTAGTGGCTGTAGCAAGTTTTGTTTGAGAATTTGAGGAGAGCTCGAGCATGTACAGCTTGGGCTTATTCATGCTATCAAGGTGTATATGTGCATTTTCGAGTTTATAGCCTGTACCTTCTAGTAAAGATGCAAAGGTTTTGTTGTAGCGATTGCGTTTTACACGTTCCTGAACAGGATGTTCCCAAACAACATAATGTGCACCAGGACGTGAGACAATATCGTGAATAGCAGCAAAGCCTTGCTGGTCTAGACGACGAAGTAGTTGCCTATAGTCTTCAAAAGCAAGCTCGTCTTCTAGGCTATCTAGTTCGTACCAAAGTATGCGTACACGTTCTCCTGAACGTTTTGTCGCTTCAAAAAAGTTACGACCTGCACCTAGGTCTTGTTCTGAAAGAATGTTGTATTGACCGTCTAAAAGTGCCACAAGGTTGTCCTCTTGTATTTCTTTGTGTTCCTGTGTTGCTGTGCTGCCGTGTTGCTCTGCTGCTATCGGTTTTAGTGTGTATGACTTCGATTTATATAAGGCTTCGATAAAGTTAAGCCCTAGTCAAAACTAGTTTACCGTTTTTTCTTAAAAATGAATAAGAATACTGCCCTTACATGGTGCTTTGATATTTGTCTGTGAGGTTCTTTGACTAAATTTTTAGGTTGACATCTATGCCACACGGTTAAATTTATATAGTTGCCTGATATAGTAGTTAAGAAAATTTCATTTCTTTACTTGCAAATAAGCGTCTGAAAAGGTGATACTGTAAGAAATTTGTAAGACTTGTTAAGAGTCTTGTGTTACAAATATTTTGTGTTATAACGGTATTAGAGACACTTAGTAGACATTTAGTAGATACAGTATAACTAATAGGCACTCTATAACTATATAGATACCAAAACTATATAGATACCAAATAGGTACTAAAGATAAGGCGTAATGATGAAGCGTTTGAATGTGGCAGTCATAGGGTTTGGTGTGATGGGTAGCTATCATGCTAATGTTTACGCAGCGCTTCCACATACCAATCTTGTTGCTGTCGTAGACCCTTCAGAAGAACGCCAAGCTGTGGCCTCGAGCCAACATGATGTTCCTGCCTACAATACAATTGACGAGATGTTAGCAGACCATGCCATTCATGCTGTTAGCATTGCTTCGCCTACAAGTTTGCACTATGGCTTAACCAAGTACTGCTTGCAACAAAACCTACATGTCCTTGTTGAAAAACCTGTTGCGACCGATATTGCTCATGCTCGTGAGCTGATGGAATTAAGTCGTGAATATGGTCTTATTTTGCAAGTTGGGCATATCACACGCTTCTATCGTGCGGTACAAACGCTTAAAGAGCGTGTCTATGCGCCTTACTTTATTGAGGCTAGGCGTCTGAGCCCTGTAGCACGTGTGCAAGATGTTGGGGTTATCCTAGATTTAATGATTCACGATATAGATATTGTGCTTGGCATTGTCCCTTATGATATTGCAGAAATGACTATTTCAGGGCATAAGCTGCGAGGTACTGAGTGTGAAGATGTTGCGGCTGCCCAAGTTGTATTTGAAAATGGTTGTATTGCAAGATTTTTAGCGAGTCGCATTTCGCCTGTGTCAGAAAGAAGTTTTGTCATTTCTGAAGAACAGCAAAGTTTTAGGCTTGATTTTGGTAAAGAACCCCATACCGAAATGGCAATGTATACCTCACGTACTGATGAGCTTGGCAATAACCAAGTTCAGGTGAATAAAACAAATGTCTTGGAAACAAACCCACTACGCCGTGAGCTCGAGCACTTCTTAGATAGAATCCGACAAGAAAATATTATTCCAATTGGTACCTTAGAAGATGACTTGCGCTCTCTTACACTTGCAACAAGCTTTATAAAAGCACTGCAAGAGCAGCAACTAAGTCGAAAAGATCATATACCAAGTTTTGCAGTTGCCTAGTTTTTGTCTATACTTATTTACTTTTTCGAATAGGGAAGTAGCGTGGCTGCCACATACGACTTTCGACAAAATGGCGTACATCACCATCAACTTCAATTCGTGCCAGACCTTGTTCTACAGCAGCTTTTGTAACTGCTATGGCTACAGCTTTACTGGCATCTCTAATCCGTTCAACAGGCGGGTAAACACAGCCTTTAGCCAGACGCTCTTCAGAAACAAAGTTAGCTAATGCTACTGAAGCTGCGTTAAGCATACTAGGTGTAGCTTTTTGTGCCCCACTTAGCATCAAACCAAGCCCAAAGCCTGGAAAGATAAAAGCATTGTTACCTTGACTGATTGGGTGAGTTGTACCGTCGTAGGTTACGTCTGGAAAAGGACTACCTGTAGATACAGTTGCCTTACCTTCTGTCCAACGGAAGATATCTTCAGGCACTGCTTCTGTGTTTGCAGTTGGATTAGATAGTGGAAAGATAATTGGGCGATTGGTATTTGTACAAACAGCTCTAACAACTTCGGCTGTAAATGCACCAGCTTCTCCAGATAAACCAAGAAGTACTGTTGCTTTAGCATTTTGAATAACTTCAAGCAGCGTAGGACTTTCACCAGAGATTGACCATCCACTGAGTCTTGCTGGGTCTTGTGCCAAGCTCTGTTTATAGTCTTCTAAATCTGGGCGGTCGCTCATGACTAAACCAAAAGGGTCAAGCATGAAGATGCGTGCTTTTGCATCGGCATCACTCAAGCCTTCGTTTTGTAAAGCAGCAAAGATTTGTCTGGCTACACCTACACCACCAGCACCAGCACCGTAGACCACAAAGATTTCATCAGACAGTTTACGTTTATTGCGTCTTGTTGCAGCTATTAATCCTGCTACAACAACTGCACCAGTTCCTTGAATATCATCATTGAAGGATAGAATTTGGTCTTGGTAGCGCTCCATGACATTAAACGCTTTTTGTCTACTAAAGTCTTCCCACTGCAAAAGAACATTTGGATGATAGGTCTTGAGTGAAGTAATAAATTTGTCCATGAATTCTTCATAGGCATAGCCTTTTAGTCGTTCATGGCGCACACCCATGTACTTAGGGTCATTTAGTAGGTCTTCTCGGTTAGTACCAACATCTAGTTGAATTGGAAGTGTCAGTGCAGGGTCAACCCCTCCTGCTGCTGTGTAAAGCGATAGTTTACCGATACAAATAGCCATACCGCCATAACCTTGGTCGCCAATACCTAAAATGCCTTCTGAATCTGTTGCAACAATTAGCTTGACGTAAGGGTAAGGTGTGTTGCGTAAAATGTGATCAACGCGGTCAATATTTTTTGTGCTTATGTTGATGCCACGTGGAAAACGGTAGACCTGTGAATATTGTTCAATCGCTTCAGCTACGGTTGGTGTGTAGATGATGGGCATCATCTCTTCAAGGTAATTATCGATAAGCTTATAAAAAAGTACTTCGTTTCGGTCTTGGAGTAAGCGAAGATATATATATTTGTTTAAATTAGTGTCAAAGGTTTGTAAATTTTCGTATTCACGCTCTACTTGATTTTCAAGTGTGTCAAAATCTGGTGGTAATATGCCCCAAAGGTCATAGACGTCACGTTCACGAGGGCTAAAGGCGGTACTTTTGTTCAGTAATGGAAGTCTAGTGAGCATTAAACCTGGTAAGTCGGTTTCTAGGTAGGCTTCACCGTTTTCATCGAATTTGTATTCGTACTGCTTCACGTGGGTACTCCTTTAAATGTTTACCGTTAAATGTTTACTCTGTCGTAACTTTTAGACTATTACCTCTAAAGTAGGGTCAACACTCTTTAAAATTATCTAATGTAGCATGTAATTTAACACATAGGCTTAAAGTGACTCAGGTACTAAGAGGTTATGGGTGCGTCCCGTTATAGGTTGGATACATATTTGATATAGCCATAATTTGTTATGTGCTTCAGGTACCTAGAAGTATAGTGTCATAGAAAACCACAGGGTGATTACAAAGTTCAAAGTTTATAGAAAGAGGCTTATTACATGATTCTGAAAATGCTTACCTGAAGTTTTTTCAATTACATGTTGCTGTTGTAAAAAATGAGATGGAGATTTATTTCCGATTGACGTTGTGTACGGTACACTATCCTATGTTTAATTACGAATTCCCATACCCATCACAACGAATGCCCGTTATGGCAAAAAATGTTGTGGCAACCTCACAACCTCTAGCAGCACAAGCAGGTTTAAGCATGTTGCAAAAAGGTGGCAATGCCGTAGATGCAGCACTGGCTGCTGCGATTACACTCACTGTTGTTGAGCCAACGAGTAATGGCATTGGCAGTGATGCCTTTTGCATTTTGTGGGATGGGCAAGAACTTCATGGCTTAAATGCCTCAGGAAAATCACCACAAGCCTTAACTGCTGAAAAATTTGCAGGCATGACCCAAATTCCGCCTCGTAGTTGGGATGCGGTGACCGTTCCAGGTTGTGTCTCTGCATGGGTTGCACTCTCAGAACGGTTTGGAAAGCTTGATTTTCAAGACTTATTTCAACCAGCTATTTCCTATGCGAACAATGGCTATTTGGTCTCACCCATCACGGCTAAAGCGTGGACCTTTTCGGAGAAAACCTTTGCGAATTCCTCTGATTTTGCACCTTTTTTACCAAATGGTCGTGCACCACGTGCAGGTGAAAGATTTAGTTTTCCTGATCAAGGCAAGACATTAGCGGATATTGCAGCAACTAAGGGCAAGAGCTTTTACGAAGGTACACTAGCACAGAAAATAGCTGCCCATGCTAAAGCTACAGGTGGACTTATGACTGAAGAAGATTTAGCAAGTCATGAATGCGAGTGGGTAGGTACAATCCAGCAAAGCTACAATGGTATTGAGCTTCACGAAATTCCCCCTAACGGTCAGGGTTTAGCTGCACTCATTATGTTAGGTATTTTGGAACATTATGATATTAAGCAGTATCCTGTTGATTCAGCAGATAGCTTGCACTTGCAAATAGAAGCAATGAAACTAGCTTTTGCGGATGCACATCGTTATGTGTCTGATTCACGAACTATGGATGTATCTGTAGATGACCTTTTAGATTCTGCTTATTTAGCAGAACGAGCTAAATTTATTGATATGTCAAAGGCGCAAGTTCCTGACTATGGCATACCTCAAAATGGCGGTACAGTTTACCTTACAACAGCAGACGAAAGTGGCATGATGGTGTCCTTTATCCAGTCAAACTATATGGGCTTTGGGTCTGGTATCGTTGTTCCTGAAACAGGCATTAGTTTGCAAAATAGAGGTGCTGGCTTTACTTTAGAAGATGGGCATCCAAATCAAGTTGCTGGTGGTAAACGACCATTTCATACCATCATTCCTGCCTTTTTAACGCAAGGAGGTAAACCTCTTATGAGCTATGGCGTTATGGGTGGACCCATGCAGCCTCAAGGTCATGCACAGATGGTGATACGTATGTGTGATTATGGTCAAAATCCACAGACCTGTAGTGATGCACCTCGTTGGCAGGTTTTAAAAGGTCTAGAAGTTGCTATGGACAGTGGTTTTTCTGCTGAGGTTGTTGCTGCATTGAAGCAGCGAGGTCATGATATTAAACAATCTAGGCAAGATGCTGAATTTGCTATGGGTGGTGCACAGCTTATTTATAGACTTGAAGATGGCTATCTTGCGGCGTCAGATCACCGCAAAGACGGTCAAGCTGTTGGGTATTAGCTAAGGCTTTATTTTTGTGTGAGTAAAATGTGCGTTTTGTGTAATTCTCCTACTGGACTCTATGTAGGAAAGCATCATAAGATAAGTTAGATGACACTCGATCCCTTAGTATCTATTATCTTGTTGCTGTTTATCATTTTTCTGCTTGCAGGACTGATTATATGGCTTGCTATTGAGCTTCGTGTAATGGGTTTGCGTGATAAGGAAATGCGTCAACTTAGGCACAATTCCGTATCGCATGGTTTTGCATCTCAAGATGGTATGTCTCAAGGCGCTGTATCTCAAAGCACTGTATTTCAAAGCTATATTGCAGAAAATGATTTGCCTGAATATAACCCAGTTACAAACCAAGATATAGATAGTGCGCTTAGTACAGGCTTGCAAAATACTTCTGGTACAAGTAGTACCAGTGGTGCAAGGACTGCTAGGAGTTCACGAGGTGCAGCAAGGCAAATATCATCTCAATCTCCAACTCAATCTCAAGCTCAAAGGGCAAATGCTAGTCAATCATCTACCTTTAAAACTCCTTCTTATCGTTCTGGTGTTACTAGTAATCAAGCACAAGGTGATGTTTTTGAACAATTTGCTCAAGAAAATGCAAATAATCAAGATGGTCAAGCACTGGGTATTGCGTCAAATGAAAGCAAAAGCGAACAAGAACACGAAGCAACCTTGCTGAAGCCACCAAAAGCTGACAATGATATATTTTCTACTTCTGAAAGACGTGATGATATTTGGGTGTTTCATACGGCTGAAGTTGAACCTGTTCATCCT
>CALDTA010000455.1:0-3388 GCA_937924455.1 uncultured Deinococcales bacterium | reverse complement strand
CACAGGAGCATATGACTCAGTAATGATTTCGTGGTGTTGGAGTGCATAGACTGGTAGGTTGATACCGAGGGGCTCGAGCATCTCTCTTGCCCAAAAGCTAGTAGCAACCACAACATGCTCAGCCACAACTTCACCCTTTGCTGTATGTAAGTGATACTTACCATTGATATGTTCTATTTTTTCAACAGGTGCTTGTCGCCAGATTTCTGCACCTCTAGCTTGTGCTTGCTTAGCCATAGCAATGGTTGCGCCATAAGCATCTACATGCCCATCATCAGGTGTGCTTGCAGCACCATACAAGTCTTCAGTATTTAGTAAAGGGTGCAATTCATTGGCCTCTTCATTGCTCACTACGTTGTAAGCAATGCCAAGTGCTTTGTATTGATCAGTTAAGTTATGAAAGAAAGCAAGCTCTTCTTCTGAGGTGGCTACACGCAAGCTTCCTGCTTTATGAAAACTGACGTTTTGACCTGTTTCTTCTTGAGCATCTAAGTAGCAATCAATAGAATCGACAAAGAGTCGCACCATCTCGGCATGAGGTCCGAAGTGTGTTGTGTTACCTGCTGCGTGCCACGTTGAACCAGAGGTTAAATCTCTTCGTTCTATGAGTATGCTGTCTGTCCAACCTTGTTTGGCAAGTGCAGCTAGTACGCTGCATCCGACGATGCCACCACCAATAACCGCTACTTTTACATTTGTACTCATATTATCTCCTCATCATGAGCGATAACACCTTTATCTATTGCCCATAAGCTATCAATAGTAATACTTGATGTTATCTAATTGTTTAAACGGTGAATCTAACTTTCAAATCGTCTATCCTGAAACATGAAAAGAGCAGTTAGACCAATCAGTAGCAATAGTGGAAGTGCTGTTACATAAACACCAAAGAAGGAGAACAGGTTCAGACAACCAAATATAATAGTTACTATACCCATAAAGGGTACTACTTGAAATTCTTGAATTGATAATTCAGGATTACGTCTCATATACGTGCCCCAACTTATAATAATGACAACCCCAATAAAAATAAGAAAAATATCTTTTAGTATTAAAAAAGATAAGTTAGAAAAGTCTCCCCCCATAATTGGTAGACCTATTAAAGCTAGAAGAATTATGGATTGATACAAGAAATACTTTTCTTGTTTAGTTGTTCTTTTTCTGTTTTGCCAAGCAACAAATGTAAATGTCCCTAAAAGAATAGGGGTTAGTATTATAGATATGACGTCAAGTATAGCATTAAAACGTTCAGTTGCATTTAACCCTGCAATCATAAAGCCAAGCAACAGTCCTAAGATTAAGACTGCTGCCACAAAAAACATAGGTTTAAATTTTCCACCTGACATAGTTTTTAAATGTTAACTCTTATTCTATTTTTAACCCTTACCCTGCCAAGGCGTTAACCAAGCAATCAATCCACGCATAACAAGATCAATTAAGATTCCCATAATACCCATCAGGATAATTCCACTCCAGATGATGTCAAAACTAAAGAAACGACGTGCAGCATTCACAGAGAAACCTGTTCCTGAAATACCTGCAATCATCTCAGCAGCAACTACCGTACCCCAACATACACCCATCGTTACACGCATACCTGTAAGGATTTCTGGCATAGAATTTGGAAGGATTACATTTTTAAGAACTTGGAACTTAGACGCACCAAGTGAGTAAGCTGCATGAACTTTAGATAGATTTACACTCAAAGCACCAGCACGACCAGCAATTACCATTATTGATAAAGCGGCCATAAAGAGAAGGAAGATTTTACCTTCTTCGCCAATACCCAAGATAGCAATGATAAGCGGTGCCCACGCAAGTGGAGGGATTGGTCGATAGAATTCAATGATTGGATCAAAGAAACCTCTTGCAAACTTTGAAAGTGCCATGGCTATACCAATCGGGATTCCAAAAAGACAACCCCAGAAAAAACCTGCTAGAACTCGGTAAAGTGAGTCCCACAAGTGCCCTCGAAGAAGAGGCATTCCATTTGCAAAGAAGTTATAGTTGCGGTCTTGACCAGTGAGTGCTACACCCTCTTCACCCTTATTGACTTGACGGTAAGAAATTGGATCAGTGGTTTTAAGAACCATCCATTTGGTGATTACATTGCCATCATTATCAGTTATCTCTTGTCCATCTTTTAACCACGGTTCATTTAATTCAGCAGCATTAGGTACAAAAGCTGGGGCTTTATCGTCGAAAAGTGGCCAAGGAGCAGCATAAGTATCTACAATCCAAGGATATGGATTGATATCACGAGCATTTCGGTATCCGTTTTTGTAGAGGTCAACTGACTTAGTCCACACTTCTGCTGGTGTAGGTAGCCAGAACATTTCATTTTCTGCTGGTGTAAGCCTTTTTGCAATCGGCTGTGGCAACTTTGACATGGTGTCGTTTACTGGTTGTGGAACACCATTTGAAAAGAAACTCCATATTAAGAAAACCAATAATATAGAGAGGATTCCCCAAAGGAACCCGCCTTCGGCAGCACTTGGGTCACCAAAAGAAACAAGTTTACGTGAGTTAAAGTTATTTTTCGCCATTATGCTTGCCCCATGATTTCTTCTTCCATTTCCCAAATCATAGCTAGTACCTCTTCGCGTACATCCACAAATTCTTTAGAAGATTTAATTTCGCGGATATTACCTGTAAGTGCTTGCTCAGCAAACGGTAACCTGTATTCTTTTACAATTCGCCCTGGGCGTGGTGCCATTACAAATAATCGCTCACCAAGTAGCAACGCTTCTTCAACACTGTGAGTAATAAGCATGACGGTTTTGCCAGTCTCTTTCCATAGTTTTAGAACAAGAGATTGCATCTTTTCACGTGTGAGGGCATCAAGCGCACCAAGTGGTTCATCCATCAAAATAAGTTGAGGATCATTGGCAAGACAGCGAGCTAATGCAACACGCTGTTGCATACCACCAGAAAGTTGATAGGTTGGTGTATCACCAAAGCCTTGTAAACCTACAGTATTGAGCAAATCCTCAACGATAGCTCTACGTTCGCGTTTGTTCATACCTTTCATACGTAATCCAAAATCAACGTTTCTTTCAACAGACATCCATTCAAAGAGAGCACCTTTTTGAAATACCATGCCTCGTTCAGGACCAGGACCACCTACATTTTGACCATTTAGATCAAGCTGTCCACCTGTTGGTCCTAGAAAACCTGCAATGATATTAAGTAGTGTCGTTTTGCCACAACCAGAAGGACCTAATACAGAAAGGATTTCCCCATTCGCTAAATTAAACGACACATCTTGCAATGCATGGACTTCGCCACCTTTGGGTGCCTGAAAGACCATAGAAACATTGTCAACAGTTAAACCTGACATAAACTCCTTCTTACTACTAAAACAAAATAACGTTTCTTAAAATATTAA
>CALDTA010000454.1:0-3473 GCA_937924455.1 uncultured Deinococcales bacterium | reverse complement strand
ACCGAAGGTGCAAGCTTAGCTAGAAGTGAATATAGTTTTCACTGTACTGATGATTATACTATTAGTGCAGACATGCTTCCTGAACAGGCAAATTATATAGCAGTTGGACACATTCATAAACCACAAGGTGTAGAGGGCTTTCCTGAAAATACCGCACGCTATAGTGGTAGCTTGATTCAACTGGATTTTGGTGAAGCTGGTGATGAAAAGTATGTCTATATTGTAGAGGCTACGGTTGCTAAACCCACTAAACTTATAAAAGAGTATGTTGTGAAGTCAGGTAAAGAACTTAAACAAATAACGATTGATGTTGATAAAACCGATTTAGATAAAAAACTTAAGACTTTTGAGGATTTTGAAGGTTGGCTTAAGATTGTTTTGAAAGTCAAAGAACCTAAGCCAGGTTTGAAAGATAGGATAAAAGCACAACTTCCACAAGCTTTAGCCATAGAATTTGAATTTCCAGATAGAGAAACTGTGAATGGAGAACGAGAAGCTTTAGATGTTCAGCAAATTAACTTGAGTGATGCCTATAAGCGTTACTATGCTGAGGATAAGGGTGGGATTTTGCGGAAGGAAGTATTGGCTAGTTTTCAAGATTTACTGGCAGATGTAGAGGCAGATAAAGGTCCTGATATGGGGTCTGGGGCATGAAACCATTAAGGCTCGAGCTCTCGGGATTTACCTGCTTCAAGGAAAAAACAGAACTCAGTTTTGAAGAACTTAGCCTTTTTGCAATTTCTGGTGCTACTGGGTCGGGCAAATCCTCAATTCTTGATGCGATGGTCTACAGCCTATACGGACAGACACCTCGTTTGGGTGGGCGTGGTTTAGAAGCCTTGATGAACCCAGAAGCAGACGAGCTTCATGTGCTCTTTGAATTTGAAGTTGGGCAGGATATTTACCGTGTGTTGAGGCACATGCGACGACAAAAGTCTACTAAAAAAACTACAGGCATCAAGCAGGAAGTTCGGGTTGAAAGACAAGATGACGCTGCTATATGGAAACAATTACCTGAGGTTAATGCTAAAGAGATTGCCTATCGACTCAACCTAATTATTGGTTTGGACTATGACAGCTTTGTTCGGGCAGTTTTGCTACCACAAGGTGCATTTGATGAGTTTTTACGGGGTAGCAATAGCAAGCGTGTCGAGCTGCTCATTCGCTTGCTTGGTTTAGAGAAAATTACCGAGATTCAACAACGTGCAGGCGCAAATGCTAAGTCGGCTAAAGAGCGTATGGGTTTTATAGAACAGCAATTGAGTGAGGATTTTGAAGGTGTGTCTAAAGCTGTACTTAAATCTAGGCAAGATGATTTAAAGATGCTTGCTTTGGAAGAAAAGACAGTTGCCAAAACGAGAGAAAAGTTCAATAAAGATTTTAATGCCTTTCAAGAGCTGCAAGAACAGTTGTCGGAACTGACTGTATTGAGAAAGTCGTTAGACGACTTTAAAAAGCAAGAAAAAGATATTGAAGATGAAGGTGAGCGACTCAAGCAGGCTGAAGCTGCTGAGAAACTTATGCCTCTCTATACTGTAGTTAAAGAGCGAGATAAAGAACTAGAAACTTTGAAACAAAAGCTACAAGGTTTAGAGAATTCTCGAAAACAGAGCTTGCTGAGTTTAAAAGAACTTGAAACATCAAATATAAAAGCTTTAGAGGAAGCTAAGCAAGTAGATAGTATAACTATAAAGTTAGAAAGTTTGGCTGCCTTAGGACCAAAAGTTGAAAGATTAAAAGAACTGGGTGGTTCTATGGAAATGGCTAAGCAAAGTGATTCCAAACTTCAATTTAGTGATAAAGCTTGGCAGGCATTGCAAGAAAAGAAGATTAGGTTGCCGAATTTAAATACTGCTTTACAGGAGGTGGGCGAGCGTGAGAAACAGTATCTACGGG
Organism: uncultured Deinococcales bacterium; assembly: GCA_937924455.1. Lineage (GTDB taxonomy): Bacteria > Deinococcota > Deinococci > Deinococcales > Trueperaceae > CALGZD01. The sequence continues at coordinate 1,577 of CALDTA010000454.1, read as the reverse complement.
AGAAGGCTCGAGCCGATGCTAGCCGAGAAGAACTTGAAAAACTTGAAGCACAACTAGAAGCGTTAAAAACTAAAGGCACGCAAGCCAAAGAGGGCTTTGAAGAAGCTGAAAAGATATACCAAACAGCAGTACAAGCAAACTATGCCAATTTTCTCCGTAAAGATTTACAAGTTGGTGATGACTGTCCGATATGTGGCAATGAGATAAAAACGTTAGTACAAGGCGATGGAGAACAGGACTTAAAGCGTTTAGAACAAGATGCTGACAAAGCCGAGGAACATTTACTTCAGTTGCGGACTGATTACAAAAGTGCTCAAGCTAAGCATAAAGATATTAAAGAAAAAACTATTGTTGAGCAGGGAGAACGTCTTAAAGAAAGTTTAACTGCTGTGAACAAGGCAAAAGAGTTGCTTAGTGTTTTGCAAAAAGAATTTGCCTTAGACGATATATCGATAATTATAGTTAATAATCTTGATCAGGAGTATCAGAATGAAAGTCGTAGTTTACTAGCGAATCTAGCAAAAACAATTGAAGTCGAGAGTGGTGGGGAAGACCCTGAAAAAGCTGTTACAAAACTTCGTGCTGAGCGCAGTCGAATTGAACAAGCTGCTAAACAAACTGCTGAGAGACTACAAGAACAAACGCGCCAAAGCGATAAACTTACGGTTGAGTATGATGCTATTGAAAAAAATGTATCGAGTATTGAGGGTAATTTAAAAGAGAAACAAAGAGAGTTGCAACAAGTCTTGAAAGATAATGACTTTGAATCTAGTGATGATTTGTTGCGAGCTTATATCTCTGTTGAAGAGCAAAATAGATTACGAGAAAAGCTAGAAGATTTTCAGAAAAGTAAACAAAGTGCTGAACTAGAGGAAGTAAAGCTAGCTGCAAAGCTTGGTGATAAAGCAGAACAGAGTTTTGATGAAGCTGCCTTTCTACAGTTAACCGATGAGCGTCAAAAAGTTGAAGAGGAGCACAATAGGCTTAATCAAAAACTTGGTACGATTGCTACTGAAATTAAACAGTTAGAAGAAAAGCTTGCTAAAAGCAAAACACTTCAAGACGAGTTACAAATACTAGAAGGTCAAGCTTCTATATATGAACAACTCAATCAAGATTTGCGTCGTGATCGTTTTCCAGAATTTTTGCTAACACAGGTTCAAGAACAACTTGCCTTCCGAGCCTCGAAAATCATGCGAGACACGTCTGATAGTCGCTATGATTTGCGTCTATTAGATGGTGAATACTATGTTGTTGATGCTTGGCACACAGGCGAGATGCGAAATGTGAAGACGCTCTCTGGTGGTGAAACTTTTATGGCTAGTTTATCGTTAGCCCTAGCACTATCCGAAACGGTTGCAGGACATACGGTGCTTGGTGCGCTATTTTTAGATGAAGGCTTTGGCACGCTAGATTCTGAAACCTTAGCAAGTGTTGCCACGGTTCTTGAAGCCTTGACTGAGCAAGGGCGCATGGTTGGCATCATTACCCATGTTGCAGAACTTAGTGAGCGTATGCCAGATGTTTTGCATGTTGTTAAGGGTGAATCTGGTTCACAGGTTAGATGGTCAGAAGGT
>CALDTA010000453.1:0-10838 GCA_937924455.1 uncultured Deinococcales bacterium | reverse complement strand
ATCAAACTCATGTAAGCTAGAAGCAATAGAAGAAACGCTTTAAAAAAACGAAGGAAAGACCAACTCATAATTAATCATCATAAAGGAAAAACAGTAACCCAACAGTAACGTTTGATGAGGATTAACAGGTTTTACACTAATCTCTTTTTTCATAAGACCTTTATGCTATTAACTTTTCATAACGAAAAAAGTAACGCCAGCCTATAGTTAAGAAACGTACGACCATAAATACAACAAGCCCCCACCAAACACCTACATACCCTAAATTGAGAGGTTGTACGAGCAATAAAACTGCACAACCTGCAACAGCAGAAACAATCATGGCTACTGCTATATAGGCAAAATCTTCATAGCCCATGAAGATGCCATCAAAAACAAAAACAACTGCGTTTAGTGGCTGACTTAAGACAACAAAGGCAAAAACACCGTAGACAACCGCTATCACTTCTGGGTCTTGGCTGAAGAGTTTTGGTAGCCACGGAGATAAAATAGTTAAAACTATAGCTAGGGCAATGCCTACAAGAAAGCCCAATGTTAGGAGACGATTGCAGAGGGCTCGAGCCAACCCCCTCCCCTCTTCAGTACCGCCACCTTCACCCAACATCTTCCCCACCAACGCCTGCGCCGCTATCGCTAAAGCATCAACTGTTAAAGCCAACAACAACCAAATATTATTCGCCACCTGATGCCCTGCAACTTCGACCGTACCCACACGTGTCGCAACTGCTGTGGCTAAAGTAAATGTAAAAAGAAGCGCTGCTGTACGCAAAAACCCAAACCAACCAATTTGTAAAAAACTAGCATATTCACTAAGTTTTGGTAAAAGCAAAGGAATCTGAAAAGCAGTGCGTTGAGCAAAAAGAATAGCTACAAAGCTAGCAGCACCAACATATTGAGCAATGACACTTGCCCAAGCAGCACCCTGCAAGCCCCAACCAAATCCAAAGATGAACAAAGCATCAAGAACAACATTAACCAGATTCAGCCCAATCATAATCCAAAAGGGCACACGCATATTCTGAAAACCACGAAATACACCATTAGCAGCAGTAATAAGTAACACAGCAGGAACAGCCAAAGCCCGAATTCGCAAATAGCTCATAGTGGGATCAAAGACATCATCCTTAGCACCCATGACTGTAATGAGTAGAGGCGCAAGTGCTTGAATAACAATAAGCGCACCCAAACCAATAAACAGCGATAAAGACAGTGCCTGCATACTGATGCGCCCTGCTAAAGCTCTATCGCCTTTACCAAAAGCATTAGCGACCATAGGCGTCGTACCGTAGGCTAAAAAGTTGAAAATATAAACTGCTAAACCAAAAAGTGCTGTATTGATGCCTAGTGCTGCCAAAGGCACTGCACCCAAACGTCCGACAAAAGCAGTGTCCACTAATGACAACAAGGGGTCAGAAATAAGCGCCCCTAGTGCTGGAAATGCCAAAGCAGATATTTCAGCATCAAAACGCCTATCAGCTAAGGATTTTCTAAAACCTGAAATAAAATGACTAAGCATAGATATCTAAATCCTTATGCTTAGTCATACTTTTTATTTTTATAGAATCTATAGCTTTAAAGTCCAAAGACCCGCTCAACCTTGTGTAAGAAATTGATTTCAACACGGTGCTCACTACCATCAGTGAGTAAAACCTTTTCACAAGATTTCAAAGCTTTGCGTTTTGCAGATTTTTCACCCAAACGCTCAGCAATGCTTTTAAGCAATGCTTCTTGTTCAACATCTTTTTCAAAAGACTCTACTGCTTCGATAATCGCATCCCCATAGGTTTCTACAGAGATTTCAGAATCCCATGAAAATTGAGTAGTGGAATCTTCAACCAATTCCTTTTCAGAACGAGAAAAATAGTCATCTGCAAAGGCACTCAACACAAGCAAGTCAAGAAATGCTTCTCGCTGCGGTTGTGTCCAGTTATCAGTGCGGTCAGCAGAAAATAGTTTAAAAAGGCGTCTCATAGATATGTCTCAAGGCAATGCAAGTTAAGCAGGACCAATAGTTAGCTTTACGGAGTCTTTGAGTGTATTCGCAACAATGCAGCTACGCTCAGAAATTGCAATCAATTTTTCAAGTAGTTCAGCATCATCGTGTTGTGCTGCAACTTTCATATCGATAGCACTAAAGTTGGCAGGTGTTCCGTCTAGAGTACCCGTCACTGTAATGTTTACATCGCTGATAGCTGCTTCACGTGCAGTGATTGCTGCTAGAAGATTACTGCTAAAACAACCACCCAAGGCAGCAAGCAGCAACTCGCCACCCATCGCACCTTTATCAGCACCACCTTTTGATTCAGGGCGGTCAATCATCACTTCGTGGTTACGGATTACACCTTTACTTGTACTTGGTCCTGCTTGGTTTACTTGAATTGCGATTTCCATATTAGCTCCTGTCTGTTTAATAAGAGTTTAACATGCCCATTTTGGCTTACTGTAGGACTTATCAATATTAGTTTTACGAGTCCAGTGTGCGAATTGTATAGCCTTGAGCAATTACATCAATTAGCTCATTTGAAGTTCTCACATGAAAATGATGATACTTACCTTCATTCCTAATTTCGAACCAGCCAGAACTTACATTCTCAAGCCATTCGATATAACGAGAATTTTGAACTTTATACAAGAAATGATTTTCGTAAAATACGTGGCTTTTGTCGTAACCTTTAACCGTTTCAAGGAGATGCATGTATAGATTTGATTCTTCTGAAAAGCGAAAGTCTTCAACCAGTGTAAATGCAACCAAGAGACCTGTAGTACCTTTGACTGCTCTCAGAGTAATGCGAAAACTATCAGCATCATAGACCAAAGTCTCAAGAAAGAATTCTCCTGCGAAAAACGTTCTACCTTCAATTTCAGCGATTGAAATATAATCTTCTTGCATACATACCTAATCAGCGTTTAAGACGCCTTGTTGTTTCAAGAAATTCTTTGCTGCAATAATCGTTTCTGGAGAGCCTTCATGTCCACCTTGAAAGGAGAAAAATCCTTTGGGCTCGAGCCCTCCCTCAAACACCTGCACACCCTGTTCAAAGGGAATCACTTCATCCAAAGTGCCATGCATAACAAATAGTGGTGCGTTTATCTTATCTATTTTCTTGATACTCTCAAAACGATTTCGCATAAGCTGCGTTGGCAACCAATTGCCATAGGCTGATTTAGCCACATCAGGCAGACTCGTATAAGGTGCTTCAAGAAGTAAAGCAGCAACATCTACCTCTGCTGCCAAGTCAACCGCAACACCAGTACCAAGCGAGTAGCCATACAAAATAATGTCTTTACCCTCTACACCTTTTTCAATAAGATAGTCATAGTACAAACGTGCATCTTGGCTAATATCAGCCTCGTTTGGCTTACCTTCACTTTTGTAAAAGCCACGGTACTCAGCAAACAAAACATTGATTTCTATTTCCTGCATCACCCGCTCTAAGGTGTAGACATACGCCCTATGATTACTTGCATTGCCGTGAAAATGAATTAACCACTTCTTGTCTTCATTCTGGCTAGCTGCATTTTGGCTAGCTGCATTCTGGCTAGCTGCATTTTGATGCATCAACTCAGCAGCAACTAACGTAACGCCATCATGTGCTTCAAGTTCTAAGGCTTTGTATTCACCATTCAAATTCTCTAAAGCAAAAGCGTCAAGGTACTCTGTTTTATCTGCCCAATAAACAAGTTTAGTTTCAATCGGGGCGAGTAGGAAATACAGTAGAACTAACAGTGCTACTAACAGGGCTACTAAAAGTAAAAGAGCTCGCGATATCCAAACTAGCATCTTAAAGACGATTAAAATTTCTAAGTGCTAAAAGTGCCTTAATGGATGTATAAGGCTGCCAATACACCAAATCATGTTCATCCACCCAGCACCCATCTTCAAGCTGATTATTTTCTAGGTAGTCCAGACACTCGGCAATAATACTTTCTGGCACATGCGCCATCATAAAACTTTGTGGGGATGGCACAAAGCAAAAGATTGCCATCGCTTTTGCCATCTCACCATCTGCAATGTGCTTCTCAGCACAGCGATTTATCGCCTCTATAGTTGCTTCTTGAAAACTATCCAACTCAGGAAAATCTCGCACACTCATGAAGTAATCAAAGTAGTGATAGGTCATAAATAGCCACTCGTCTTTAGCCATACTATCTAAACTCACATTTGCTTCAACCCAAGCCTTCGTACGATTCGCTGTTTCCAATGAGCATTGTCCGTGTTTGATGAGGTTGCCTACAATTGAGTCTGGCGCTGCCTGCCCACCCGCCATTGTTGGTTCTGATTCTCTACCCCACCATGGCGCATGAGGATAGCTCAATACTTCTTTTGGATTTTTCAAGCTACCATCCTGTTGTTGCTGGCTTGCAACCCACTCACTTGACCCAGATAATATGCGCCCTACTGGCAAATCTGTATCTCGAATAATGCTAAATAAAAATTCTAGCTGTAAGGGATTGGATTGAGGGCACTTGATATCATGTTCCAAACCATGTCCAAATCCACCATCAGCATTTTTGTAATTAAGTAACGTTTGATGCACTCGTACCAGAGAACCACCATCGAAGAGGTAATCCCATAAAGCACGTTCCCATAAAAGCCCATGTGCATGAATATAGCTTCTTGCTTTTTCAATATCTATCGACATAATTCTGATTCTAACAAAATAAAAAGTCCTTCACGATGTGTGAAGGACTATAAATGTGAAGGACTGTAAATGTGAAGGACTATAAATTTGAAGGACTATAAAAAGGGGAATAAAGGGGATGTAAGGGGAAAACTTAGTTAAGTGTTGCTGTTACGGTTGCTGCGCCTGCTGCCTTGTTATCTAGGCTATAGCTAAAGTGGTCTTGTGCATTCTCTGGCGTAACACCTACAAGTGGTTTGAATGCAAATGGTGCTGGGCTATCGTCTGGGCTTGGCTCTACTGATAGGACTACTGGCGCACCAGATAGGTCTAGTGGGAAGTTAATGCCTTCAGGAGCGTTGACAGCATTGACTAGGAAATCTTCACCTGGGAAGGGTGGACCACCTTGGTCACCACTAAAGCCTGAGAAGTCATCTGCCATAGCTGGGTCAGTAAAGCGACCTGTGCTGATTGGTTGACCGTCTATAACTACCCAACCTTCGTATTCCCAACCTGCTGGCAGTTCAGGAACATCTAGACCGACACTTGGGCTGCCTGAGCTTAGGTCTAAGAACCATACACCACTGTTTTCGTCGTTATCGTTGCCGTTAGTCGGTGTGGCTAAGATATAAGAACCGCTTGCTTCAGAGAAGTCGTTGCCGAGTGCTGGCGCTGCAGCTATGTTTAAATTCGCTACGCCATTTTCGAGTGCGCCACCTAGATACTTCGTCGCTGCTGGGATAGTGTCTACATCACCTGCTGGTTCAATGGTTAAGACAACTAAGCTAGCATCTTCTGAATTATCTGGAACGATAAACGATCCGTACTTGATAACTCTATCATTTAAATCTACAATCTCACCGTCTGCGTTAACATTGAACTTACCTGTAGTCACTGGTGTACCATCTATGATGAGCCATCCTTCGTAGTGAAATCCATTTGCGAGTGGTTCTAGTCCGTTGTGTTCAAAACTAAGTGTGTTTTGAGCTATAGCATTGAGTCCGAGTGAGAGGCTGAGTGAAAGGCTGAGGGCGATGAGGCTAACTTGTGCGAATCTCTTGATTGTATTTTTCATATTTTTTTCTCTTTTCTTTACTTTATCTGTAGGGCTCTGTTGTATCTAAACAAGTAGCGCTACTTGAATGTGACTTAAAAATTTCAGGGCGTTTTTTTTAAAACGAGGTTATTTAGGAAACCTCGTGAATCCAGGTGTGGGATGAAAGTCCGTTCAATCTACTCTTTGATTTATTCTGTGAACTATCTTGTATGATATCTACAGTTACTTTCTGATAATGTAAGTTCATTTCTTCAAGGCGTTGCAAAATTCTTTGAAACTCATCTTGGGTTGCGTACGTTCCTCGCATGACGGTGATTTCTTTATCACCTCTTGTGAGTGTTTCAAACTCAAGACCTTCGAAGAAACCTTGCCAACTATTGCTGAGAACTTCTTTGAGTTGGATGCAGTAAACACTTGTTGTGCTTTGTTGCTGTCTATCCTGTAGCTGTCTGTCCTGTTGCTGTCTGTCCTGTAGCTGTTTTTTCTGTAAAATGCTGTTTCTTCTTGTTTGCATCTTCTTTTACCTCCTTACTAGTTACAGTTTGAATGACCGTTTGAGTCAGTAACTTGCTTAGTGATTCATACTTTAAGAAGGAGGTGGGTAGTGCGTCACCACCCTTAAAGGGTAGTGCGGGTATAATGGGCTAAACTAGACAATCACCGAGTTGATTTATGTCGTCACAGACGCAAATATAAATAGCTATACCTAGATATAACAAAGTCATGTTTTAAATAACTACAGATAGAATCAGAGGATTTTTGTGGAAACAAAGCTTTTACAAAGTAAGTTGCTAGCCCCGCCACTCAGGGCTGACGTGGTGGCTCGAGCCCGCCTACTGTCCCACTTCAACATCAACGACACCCTCAAGCTCATCCTCGTTTCTGCACCCGCAGGCTTTGGTAAAACAACAGCAGTCAATGATTGCCTTGTCAAAAACGAAGCCATAAACACTGCTTGGATTTCTTTAGATAGTGACGACAACGACGAAAAACGCTTCTTACAACAATTCGTAACTGCCATAGCTGCAAAAACATCTATTGGTGAAGACAGCTTAGCTGTGTTGGAAGCTGCCCAAAGCCTCGAAGCAGATGAAGTCCTTGCGCCTTTACTGAACGAAGCAACAACTTTAGACAAAGCTATCTGCATTATTTTAGATGACTATCATTTAATCAATAATGAACGCATTCATGAAGCCATCAACTTCTTACTAGAGTATGCACCACCTTCAATTAAACTTTGCATCATCTCTAGGTCTGACCCACCACTCAAGCTGGCACAATTACGCATAAACGCTCAACTCTCTGAACTTAGAGGCAACGACCTACGTTTTAGTGCTGAAGAAACAGCAAATTTCCTAACAAATACCACGAATCTAGAATTGCCACCTGAACTCAGTAAAGAACTGAGTCAACGTGCTGAAGGCTGGGCAGTCGGGCTTCAAGTCATGGCACTCAGCCTAAGCAGCATGACCGAAGGTAGTGACCAAGAACGCTTTTTAAAAGATTTAAACAGCAACAATCGCTTTTTACTTGACTACATGCTAGATGAAGTTTTGGTGCGCCAAACTGAAGAGGTACAAAGCTTTCTGCTAAAAACGTCCCTAGTAGATAGCTTTAACACTAGTCTTTGCGAAGCCATCTTATCGCCTGACGATATCAGTTGCTCACCCAGCGACATGATTGAGCTACTTGAAAAAGCTAACCTCTTTATCAGTCCTCTAGATTCTGACCGCCAGTGGTTTCGTTATCATCAACTCTTTAAAGATGTACTAGCACACCGTTTTGCAACGCTTCACCCCAGTGAGCTACAAACGCTACGACAAAGTGCTGCCCTCTGGTATGAACAAAATGGTGAATACACTGAAGCACTGCAACAATTGCTCAAAGCAAATTCCTTAGATGCTGCTGCCGAGCTCATCTCAAGGATTGGTCCTGTTCTTATCTGGAAACTTGGTGATGCCTCTAGCCTAACCAGTTATTTAGCAAAGCTACCTAGTGAACTCTACACTACACATCCAGACCTTTATCTTTTAAAAGCATGGGTCTGCCATGTCACTGGCGATATAGAAGCAGTCGAACCTTTGTTAGATGAAGCAGATACAATCTTGGCTTTTCACGATACCGAAGACACGCAACAACTCCAAGCTGAAAGCACTGCACTACGTAGTTTTGTAAAACGAATGCTTGGTGAACTCGAAGAAGCACAAACACTATCTCAACAAGCTTTAGAATCACTACCTGAATCAGACTATCAATTACTAAGTTTGGTCAACGGTAATTTGGGTGAGATACATTATCTAAAAGGTGATTTAAAACAAGCTGACCACTATCATAAAGAAGAAAGTCGCCTAGCGGAAAAAGCAGGTTCAGTCTTACCCTCTCGCTATGCGCTTTGGCGTGTTGCAGATATTCAAACCATAGAAGGTAAACTTGAAAGAGCCAAAAAAACTAGCATGATGATGCTCAACCTAAATAAAGCCAAGCACATCAATGCTTTAGGCTTTGCTGATATACAGCTTGGCATCATCGCCCTAGAACGCAACCAGTTAGAGGAAGCAGAAAAACGCCTAGCCACAGGAATTGACTTAGGCAAGCGACTCATGAATCCTCGCATCTTCTTTCCTGGCTATGGACCACTAGCACAAACCCTTGTGGCACTGAATCGTGCAGATGAAGCGCAAGAAGTTTTAGATGAAGCAAAACAACTGGCTGCCGAACACAACATCAGTTGGACATGGGGCATCCCCCCGATTGATGCACATCAAGCACTACTTGATGTAGCAACAGGCAATAGTGATAAAGCCTATAGCTGGGCGGAGCAACAAGGCTTTACAAGTAAAATGACGACATTAGACTTTCAACAAGAATTTTCTGTACTCGCAGCAGCAAAAATACTTTTAGAAAAATCCCACTACGCTAAAGCACTTGATTTACTGGATGTTCTTGAGAAGCAAAGTCAGACAGCAGGGCGACTCGGTTCAGCAAGTCATATTGGCATATTAAAAAGCATAGCGCTCACAGAACTCAGTAGCGGTAAAGCCTTAGAAGTACTAGAAGAAACTGTTGCACAAGCATCTGAAGAAGGTTATGTCAGAGCTTTCCTAGATGCAGGCGAAACTGCCTACTATTTGCTAAGTCAGTTGAAACAAGCAGATAAACAAGTCCCTTACTGTTCTTTTCTTTTAGGGCAATTTCCTGCTGATATGCAGATACCTGCAAAAAATATAGAAGCAAAAAATATAGAAGCAAGAAATCTAGAAGCGAATACTCCAACAACGGCAAATACTTCAGTAGCTAATAAAACAACGTCTAACCCAATCATTGTTAATGACATTGTTAATGAGTTAGACGAAGAATTAAATGAACGAGAGCTAACGGTACTTAGACTGATGTCTGCCAGACTCTCCAATAAAGAGATTGCTAAAGAGCTTGACTTATCCACCAATACAATCAAGTGGTATGCCAAAAGCATTTTCGAGAAACTCAATGTACACGGGCGTATCAAGGCTGGAGAGAAGGCTCGAGCCTTAGGTTTAGTTTAATAGACCAAATCTTAAATCCATCAGATATTTAAAAAGGTGTGGGCTAACTAACCCACACCCAAAGAATGTGTTCTCAAATAGATTTGCCTACTGATTAACAGAGTTCAAATAACCTCTCACTGCTTCAGCCCTAGTATAACTATGCTGTATCAAACGATTTAACTCACTTTGAAAATTTGCAACATCATCAACATAAGGCATCAATATAGAAGCCTTTGTATTATAATAACTTGTCATCGTATCAGCATGAAATGCAGTCGAAACCGCTAGCGCAACATAATTTTGGTAAACACTTTTGTAAGTTGCATCATCAATCAAAAAACGGATAAGTGGCCAAGCTTCTGTTGCATTTGCTTGATCTAAGCTAGCAGGCGTACGATTTGGACCACCACCACCAGGTCTTCCTGCTTGTCCTCTTGGTCCCCCTGCTCCTCTACCTCCCCCTCTTGGTTGAGCATTAGGATTGTTTGGATCTACTTGCCCTACTACTGTTGGCGGTCTTGCTTGTCCACCAGCGCCCTGCCTATTTGGTCCGCCACCATTACCACCACCGCTATTACCACCACCATTACCACCACCGCCAAGCGACTCGTTATAATCCCAACCTATCCAGTACAGTTGATTTGTATCAGGATTATTATAAAGATAATAGTTGTGTGGCAAAGAACCGTAGGTATCCCAATTTTCCATCACAGTATTGGTAGCAAGCCACTTCAAAAACGTATCAACATCAAAAACCGCTTCTAAATCACTGCGCCACTGCGTTGGGTTACTCAACCGTGTACTTGCATGTAAAGCACTGTGAAGCGCTTCAATATCTGCATAGTCACTTGAGCGATTATTTTCTTTTTGAAAGCTTTCAGCTAAATTGGTACTTGTGGCAGATAAGTTAGCAGCATTTCCTTCTGCTTCATAGATGTTCCCTTGGTCATCGCCAAAAAAACGTTCGATAACTGTATCGTCAATAACCTCAACCACTGTATATATACCAAGTCGCTCTAAGCCCTGCCCTATATCTAAGTAGATGTCATACCAAGCTGTTTGTGGCGCAGCCAAACCCATATTCTCCATGATGTCGTAAGCTGTTGCATGGCGCAGATTGCTGGTATCTCTGATGTTGTTTGCCAGAGATAACTGCTTAAAACCATAAAAGCGCTGATTATCAATTTCAGGATAGTCATCCTCAAACTCATCAAAATCTAGCTTGAAGGGCATCTTATTGCTTTGTGCATTCCAGCTAAATCTTAAAGTCGAATTACCTTTATAACGAATGCCAACATTCTCCCAAATTTGTCCATTAAAGCTAAGTGTTGCAGGAACCCACATTGGATTCTCACCGCTACCTAAAGTCGGCGGACGACCTTCTGGAGGGAAACCATTTAGAGGGGGAGCACCTGCGGGAAAACCATCGGGAGGCGGTGGTGAAAGTGGTGGGAGTGGTGGAAAACCACCTTGACCATCTTGAGCAGGTGGCGGTGGAAAGCCAGGTGGGGGACCGCCAGGCGGAAAACCAGCAGGTCCAGCAGGTCCACCAGGTCCTCTGGCAATCGTCGGATCACCATGCAGCTCAAACATATTGTCTTGCATAGCTTGCCAATTTTCAGGCGATATTGTAAT
>CALDTA010000452.1:0-3216 GCA_937924455.1 uncultured Deinococcales bacterium | reverse complement strand
TTAGCGTTTCCACGTAACAACTGTACACACTAATACCGAAGTGAATCATAAATGTCATAATCACAAACATATCGAAGCGTTGTAACTTGTGTGCCCTTCGGTTCTGATGACAACTTTTTCTGCTAATGGATTATGACTTTCTTCTTTCAGTTTAGTATAAGTGAGTTAATTCTTACTCGTTACGAAGCTCGCCGATTCACTGCTGTTGTAGTGAATCGTTGAACTGCTATGAATAAATACAAGATGTGATTATTCACCCTTAGATTTGTACTTGTTAAAGCACTAACCTTTTAAAGCACTAACCTTTTAAAGCAGGGAGATAAATATCAAAGCTAGTGCCTTCACCAACGCTACTTTCGACTTCTATATAACCACCGTGTTGATTAACAATCTGTTTAACAATCGCAAGCCCTAAGCCTGCACCACCATTAGCACCCTTATAAAATTTTTCGAATATTTTATTGAGGATTTCGTCAGGCATTCCTGCACCTTCATCTTCAATTCGCATGATGACATTCTCATTGCTCAAACGGAAGCTAAGCGTTACTTTTGAGGTGTCGCCACCACATGCTCGGATGGCATTGTTAACAATATTTCTTGTGGCTTGCTTAAGTCGCCCAGGATCACCTAAGACCAGACCTTCATCGAAGTTTTCCAAATCTTGATTGAGTCGACTACCTTGTAAACCTACGTAACGGACACCTGGAAATTCACTAGCTATAGCACTAAGAACTTCTTCGCCAACATCTACTAAAAAGGGTTCATATTCCCTGACAACTTCACCACGAGAAAGTTGTAACAGATCTGCGACCACACCGCTCATACTATGTGAAATGCGAACAGCATCGTCGATTTCTTGGCTCGAGCCCTCAGGCAACTTCCGTTGTGCCCGCTCTAGAAAGCCTTTCATACTAGTTAGCGGCGTTCTAAGTTCATGACTGGCTTCTGCCAAGAAAGCTAATTGTTGGTTCATGGCATCTCGTAAGCGTTCAATGAGAACATTAAGTACAGTATGCAAACGACCAATTTCGTCATCAGGACCAATATAGGGAAGACCCTCTAAGTTGTTTGGGTCTAACTGGGCAGCACTTTCCGATAGGCGTGAAATAGGCTTGAGCGCTTGAGTAGCTACATAGTAACCAATAATGCTGCTAATAAGTGCAAGGATCAGAGATGTAGCGACTAAGGCTCTAGCGAGTCGTCTAAGAATGTCATTGATATATCTAGTAGATTTGGAACTTACAATAGTAACAGGAAGTGTATTCGCATCGGATAATAGTAAAGGTGCAAATACTGACTTTATTGGTTCACCCTGAAAGTTTTTATTAAAAACACCCGTGCCATCTTTTGAATTAGATATGAACCATTCGCTGGGTAAAGCACCAAAGCTATCTTTATTATCTTGATTGAGCAAACCAGTAGGACCATAGAGTTGATTGATGATTCCCTGTGAAGTGACAGATGAATTACCACTTCTATTTGCAGTTGAATCACCATTTGTAAGGTTATTTCTTACCGAAATAACATTGCGTTCAAGTTCTGCTTGTAAGTCTTGTTGTAATACATTATTAACAACGATAAAAGAAATAATTGCTGCGATGAGACCAAGTAGAATAGTAGATATACAACTTAGTAAGACAACACGCCACTTGAGTGCCAGACCTCTTTTGGTCAAAAAGACATTATCAGGAAGAACATCAGTCAGTGTTTGAGACACATTGAGTGGCTTTGTTGATGTTCGTGACCCTGTTGTTTTTGTTGATATGGAATTTCTATTTGCCATATACGTACCGTAATCTTACTATTAAACCTTTGTATCTTTAACACTGGTATCTTTATACGAATACACTATTGCTATAAATATTCTTGTAGAGTTAAGTATAGCACCAATTTCTTAAACAAGTATATAGAGTTTAACTAGTACCTTGTTACTGGACAAATCGTATTGAATATTTTTTACACTGAATACTTTTCACTGAATATATTGTTTTGAGAGTCTTAAAAGTTGGTTGAGTCCAAAAAAGTATGTCATTCTGAATGTAGCGCAGCGAAATGAAGAATCTCGTTTTTTACCTGTGCGACGGAGATTCTTCGCTATCGCTCAGAATGACATTTAATTTCTAAATGGATAAGATAATAATTCCTCAACCGACTTTTATGGGTAGCTAATTGTTTCTTGGATTTAGAAAAAGAAAAAATAGCCTAATCTACACTTCTGAGTTCAGGCTATTGAACGTTACAATATGCTCAGCAACAGCTTAGCAGTAGGGAATTATAAAGTTGTTATGAGGGTTAAGCTTTGACTGCGTAACCAATGCCACGAACTGTACGAATTACGCCAAAACCACCAACATCGCGAAGTTTGTTGCGGATGTTTGCAATGTGTACATCTACTACATTGCTTGAAGGTGGCAGGTTTTCACCCCATACGCTCTTTTCAATCTCTTCACGACTGTAAACACGACCAGGTTGACTGCATAAAAAAGATAGTAAATCAAATTCACGTGGTGAAAGTCTGAGTTCGTTATCTTCCCAGAAAGCCTGTCTTCTAGCAGGGTGGATCATCATTGAGCCAATTTTCTGTACTGAGTCTGATGTACGGTGACGTAACTGCACGTTGACTCGAGCCAAGAGTTCTTCAGTGTGAAATGGCTTGGTCAGGTAGTCATCTGCACCAGCATTCAGAAGCTCAACTTTAGTAGCAATGTCATCTTTTGCTGTCAGAATGATAATAGGTGTTTCGCTTGTTTTGCGAACACGACGAGCAACTTCTGCACCATCAAAATCTGGTAAACCTAAATCGAGAATAATCAGGTCAGGGTCTTCTTCACGAATTGCTGACAAGCCACGGACGCCTGTATCGCACGTCATAACTTCAAAACCAGCTTCTTCGATTTCAAGTCTCAAAAGACGGCTAATATCAGTATCATCTTCTACTATTAGTATTGATTGTTTTTCTTGCATATTGTGTTATTCACCTACCCAAAATGGGTCTGGACAAAAAATTATGTCCCTCTGCCCTTATATCTGTATTGAAATATACATGAACAGCTCTGTCGAGTTTCTTAATCTAAATTAAATTATTAAAGAAATCATAACATACGTGAGCTTAGCATGAGTTTCGGGAAAACTTTGTTAAATCATCACTTTAGATAAGCGTTTTTTGGCTTAGGCAGTGGATAACTTAAGCGATTAGCAGATGAGAATTTTGGAGTT
>CALDTA010000451.1:0-3552 GCA_937924455.1 uncultured Deinococcales bacterium | reverse complement strand
AAATAGTTTTGTGGGTGTACACGTAGTAAATCTTCTAAAGATGCTGCTGGCGCAGAATCACAGTGAAGCTCTTTTGACAATCCAGTTACATCCATCAAGTTTTTGAGGCGTCTTTTGGTTTCTGGTGCTTCAGGTAAGCCACCTGCAACCAGAGGTTGAACCAAGCCGCCTACATGTGCAAGGTGGGCATAGTTACCTCCTGTATGCCAAAAACATTTTTCGTCCCATAAAAAAGCTGTTTGATTCGGACTTGATGTCATATTGATTTACCTTTCTGTCTAGCAGATTGTGCTTGTTAATAGGTGCATTATATAGTGTGACGCTATTCTGTATGTTGCTAGAAATAAGTAGAAAAAAATTGAGGTTTGAAATGGATGGAATCAAGATAATTGAAAATGATATTGGAAGTGTTGAGGAGCTCGAGCTCAACTTACTCCACTCCCTAAAAAACTTGCAAACTCAATCTGAAAATAAAAGCCTTACCCTATCTGTAAAAGATACAGAAGGAACTCTTGTTGCTGGTGTCAGTGGTAGCAGCTCATATGGCTGGTTACTGGTAAAACTGCTTTGGGTTTCAGATAGCTATCAAAGACAAGGCCTAGGTACAAAACTAATGCAACTGATTGAAGAGAAAGCAAAAACATTTGGCTGTCATGGTGCATGGTTAGACACATCCAATGCTAAGGCAATGGAATTTTATAAAACTTTGGGGTATGAAAGCTTTGGGCAACTCAGTAATACTGCAACGCAATTTCCACCAGAACATAATCGGTGGTTTATGAAAAAGCTCTTTTGAAAAAGGTAGCTACTTTCCTTAGTAGTTTGAGATACACCGTTAGTTTGAGATAAACCCTATCCTTGTATGCCTTTAAATCTATATCTCAACTAAGGCTGCGTGATAGGCTTAACCATGACATCAAACTTAATATCTGCTGCTGAGCTTCATCAGAAGCTATTACAGGAAGCAAGTGCTGGACAGCTTTGCATTTTTGACACACGCTTTTCCCTAAAAGAAGTGCATAAGGGCTATGCAGATTATTTAGAAGGGCACATAGCAAGTGCCCAGTTTCTGGATTTAGACAAAGATTTATCTTCTCCAGCACAAGCAAATGGTAAAGGTGGACGTCACCCCTTAGCAAACCTAGAGACTTTTGAAGCAAAACTTCGACAACTTGGTTTGAATAGTTCAAGTGAAGTTATTGTTTATGATCAAGCCAACGCAGTTTTTGCAGGGCGTCTTTGGTGGATGTTGAAGTATTTAGGGCATGATAATGTTCGTGTCTTGAATGGCGGTTTAGATGCATGGCTTGCTGCGGGGTATGAGTTGAGTCAAGATATTACACAAAAACCTGTTGGAGATTTTAAGGCTCGGATTCAGAACCATATGACAATTGGCATAGATGAGCTAAAAGAAAAGTATCAAGACGATAAGGTGGTACTGATTGATGCTCGAGCCGCTCAACGTTACCGGGGTGAGGTCGAACCCCTTGATAAACTCGCAGGTCATATTCCAGGTGCAAAAAACATTCCTTTTCAAAATAATTTAAAAGACAATCACTATAAATCAGTGCCTGAATTACAAGCAGATTACAAGCCCTTTGTGGAAGCTAAAGATGAAATCATTGTCTATTGTGGCTCTGGTGTTAGCGCAAATCACAATATTATTGCTTTGGCTGAAGCAGGCATACATGAAAATGTTCGTTTATATATAGGTAGTTGGAGTGAATGGAGTAGTCAAGACAATGCACCTATTGAGACAGATGCTTCATAAATGAAGACTCTTGTACGACCTTTAAAATAGCTTTGTTCACTGTTCTTTGTATGCTACAGGTATATGCAGAAACAGGAGTACTAGCATAAAATATCTAATAAAATTTATTTTAGCGATAAAGCTTAAAGTAAGCACATCTTAATGATACTTTAATGCTATGAGATAATGCCTAAAAAGAGGGAAATTTTACATGAGAAAGTAAGCATTCTGTGATGGTTTGATAGATAATATTACCTCAGTTTAGCTGTAGACGCTAAACGGGGTAGAAGAAACCTTCTACCATCTCCTCCCTAAAAACCCCGTGCCCCCCACACGGGGTTCCCTTTTGTAAAGATAATACGAGCAAACCCTACAACAATTAATGGCATTCGCATTATTAATTCCAGCACTAGTGATTTAGTATTATACCGAAGTGAATCATGGATGTCATAGTCACAAACATAGCAAAGTTTCGTAATTTGTGTGCCCTTCGGTTCTAAAGGCAACTTTTTCTGCTGATTGATTATGACTTTTTTCTTTCAGTTTAGTATTAGTATATAGTTTGAGCTTGCTATGCCTTAAACGGTAGGTCGAAAATTTTTCTAGCTGATGGAATCTTTTTTGCAACTGCTGTAAATATTCAAAATACAGGATAAGGGTTGTGCAAGCTTTTTGGCTCTGTGATGCACCTATACTTCATACTTGGGTCGCATCTTAATACTGCTATTTGGGACTCTTTGTCTTGGATTATATTGCACCATGTGACTTCAGTTTATCGCTGCTAGAGTTCTTAGTCTTTTGGTTCTAAATACGTATTACCCAAAAACAATATGTCCATCTTTTCTAGTTGAGGATTTCAATTTTGCCTCAAGCTTGTTAGTAATCTACCTAGAATTATGACGGTTTACCAGATTTCGTGTATCGACTTGTGTAATCCTTGATTTAATCAGTTTGCCTTAAAATAATACACACGAAATCGGAAACCTTCTGAATTATCAACAAATGCCCTCTCAAATAGTTTCTGCTTAGGGCAAGTCTTCTCATTTATTAAAACAAACTTAATTCTTTTCAGAAAAGCGTGTTCGTGAATATCGTTATTTTAGTCGAATATAAAACGAATGCTAGCGTTGTGAGTGCTCATAGGCTTTAAAACCGTATTTTTAGTATTTTAAACGTTAAACTTGCATTACTTAAAATTATTTGTTAAGTTAATCATTAATAGTTGCAGGTGGGAATTAAAGCCTACTTGTGACTACGTTAGTAGAAGAAACCTTCTACCATCTCCTCCCTAAGAAACCCCATGTACCCCACATGGGGTTCAAATCCCCTATTTATGTTAAATTTGTAAGTTTTTTGTAAGAGTTATTAATATAATCTTAATCTTGAGTTTAGCGTTAAGCTAAACGCGTAGAAAAACCTTCTACCATCTCCTCCCTAAAGACCCCGTGAGCCCTCACGGGGTTTCCTTTTTGTCTTCTAATAGGGCTTTCCTGAAAGAAATTAGTTTTTCAACGGATGCTTGTGAAGTAAGCATAATTCTCACAATTGTCTTAATCTTTTAAAGCTAATGAGGTATGGGCTGTCTTGCACGCAAAACAGCTAAATTGTGTCACATGTGTTTTGAAGATGTGCTCAAACATCATAAAACCTATAAATTACGCTGTCTTCTTAGTTCACATATCTTTTTCACAGATATCTTTCACTTCACGAAAGGAATTAGCTACGTTTCATTAACAATTACTATGTACTATTTACTACAGTCCGTGGGGGGCATCGGGGAATGTTAAAACAAATGCTAGCTC
>CALDTA010000450.1:0-2542 GCA_937924455.1 uncultured Deinococcales bacterium | reverse complement strand
GGCTCGAGCCTGCAAATTAGCTGCGTCAGATCCAAAATCAGGTTCGGTTAGCGCAAAAGAACTGATGAGTTCACCACTGGCAAGTTTAGGTAAATAGTGTTCTTTTTGCTCATCTGTACCATCCATCAGGATGCCCTGAGAACCAATGCCGACATTCGTTCCAATGATTGAACGAAATGCTGGTGAGGTTTGCCCAAGCTCAAAAGCAACGAGTACTTCTTCAAACATGCTTAAGCCTAGACCACCATAGCTTTCTGGTATAGATAAACCAAATAAGCCAAGCTCACGCATTTCCTGAACTACCTCTGTTGGGAGTTCATCTTTTTCTTCTACCTCTTGTTCAAGAGGAATAAGACGTTCTTGGACAAATCGGCGTACGGTAAGAATAAGTTGTTGAAGGGTATCTGAATCTAAAGACATACTGCTACTTTACACTATGTCTACTTTAAATAGATTTTCAGGCTCAATCTACTTTAATACACTGTCAACAAAAAAGCACCTAGGTGCATCCGCAAAATGAAAGACAAACGAATGTAGGACGTTTTCGCAGCAAAGCGGAGAAAACTCCATTTGCTTGAAATCAAGGTGCATCCGTATCGCATATATCCTAACTTTGTTAATTAGTCAAAGTTTTTCTTTTCCTTTAAAACAAGGATGCACCCAAAGCACCTTCATATTGAGTAAGTGAAAATGATAATCTTTTCTAATGGAGACTATCACCCTTGCAACTGAAGCAGCTACTGAACTTAGCCCAGAAACACAACTTCAATTAGACGAAATTCGAGATGAAATCAAGGCAGGGCATATGCGTATGCTCCAGCACTGCATCCAGCTTGGTAAAAAGTTGAATGAAGCTAGAGAATTGGCGCAAGCTTTAGAGGGTGGCTTTTTGCAGTGGATTAAGGATGAACTTGATTGGAGTCGGCAGTATGCTTACAACTACATCAATGTTTTTGAAACCTTTGGTGATTTGCCAGAGGAAGCACAAGATTTGCCGATTGGTCTAACGGCTGCTATTGCCCTTGGACGACCATCCACGCCAGAAGATGCGCGTAAAGAAGCTGTAGAGATGGCAGAAGCTGGTAAGCCTGTGAGTGCGAGTACTGCAAGAGATATTATCCGTAAGCACAAAGAGCTTGATCCAGAAAGTTACCCTGAGATTAAAACAGGGGGTGGTTCGCCAAATGTTACGCAGTTTGGTGATGGTAACAGCAAAATCCCTGCAACTGAGGCGCAAGCACTTCACGCTGTGCGCTTGCTGATTAAAGAGCACTATGATGATAACTCAGAAGCGATTGCTGCGCTTAAAGTTGACTATCCTGACAACAAGGTTATTGCTGAAAAGTGCCAAGAGATTAGTGGTCAAAACACTGAATTTAAGGTTGCTAAGGCGTTGGCTGAGGGTGTTCGAGGTATGGTCATTCGTGAATTAAAAGAACAACTGGATAACAAGCCAGAAGAAACTTTTGAAGCACAGCTAAGTCAACCACTTGAAGAAATTTTTCAACCTGTTGAGGAGCTCGAGCCTGAGGCATTTCAACCTGATAACATCATCGAAGATTTACACAAAACCATTAACACCTTACGGGTTGAATTACAAAATAAAGATGATGAAATTAAGCATTTGCGTGAGCAGCTTGAACAGCTCAATAGCACTTAGCTGTTCAAGTGATGATTAGCAAGTCTGCCTCATGCTGCTCCGTGCTATAGGTATAGGATTATTTATGCTTGCTCACTTCTGTTTGCTGATGAGCTGAGTGCTATAGCAACTTGGTTTTCCTTTTAGTTTTCCTTAACATAGTTCTTCCAATTGTGTTTTTCTTTAAAGCCCAACACCTCACGAATTTTGCGATTTGAATACAAAGCTTCATGCTCTCCTAACTCACGTGAAAAAGGTACACCAGCAAAAAACTGTTCAGCTAATTCCTTACTAGGAATAACGGCACTATTGTTATCATTACCAGCATTAAATACCTGATAGCCAAGACCATCTTTTTGAATACAAAGGTCAACAATTTGCCCAAGGTCACGGGCATCTATGTAACAAAAGGCATTGCGACGGCGTACTTCTGGGTTTTCAAAATAGTAAGGAAAATCCTTTGCATATTCGTGTGGTTCGATAACGTTGCCTATGCGTAGTGCATAAATATCGATACCAAAACGACGCTGAAAACTACGTGCTGTTTCTTCGTTGACAACCTTCGATAATCCATAACTATCCATTGGGT
Organism: uncultured Deinococcales bacterium; assembly: GCA_937924455.1. GTDB lineage: Bacteria > Deinococcota > Deinococci > Deinococcales > Trueperaceae > CALGZD01. The sequence goes on along the minus strand of CALDTA010000450.1, from coordinate 314 downwards.
CAATAGGGTAGTCTTCTTCTAAGGGTAGTACCTGTGGGTTGGTTTCACCATCTGAAAAGCAGATGCCGTAAGTCGTTTCTGATGAGGCAATGATAATTTTCTTTATACCCAGCTTGGCTGCTGCTTCGATGACGTTATATGTACCTATAGTGTTGACACGGAAGGTTTCGTTATCTGGATTAATTAAGATTCTTGGCACTGCTGCAAAGTGAACCACAGCGTCAAAGCTTGGAACACCCGTGCCTGGTTGTAGTTCGCTAAAGTTTGCATATTGGCTCATGGCGTTAAACATTTGCCCTGAATCTGTGATGTCT
>CALDTA010000449.1:0-5226 GCA_937924455.1 uncultured Deinococcales bacterium | reverse complement strand
GTGGGATTTTTGTTTTTTGCGATACGGATTAGTAATCTATCAAGAAGCGGTGCAAAGAAGCGTCCTATAAAACTTAAGATTTTGTTGCTAAGTTGAATTGTTGTATCTAAGTCTGAAGACTGAATGCTTTTGTGAATTGCCTTAGCTACTTGTGCTGCACTGCTAAAGGAACTAGGATTAACCTGTTCAGAGCTTATCCCAGCTTTTGCAAAGATATCTGTTTGCGTTGCACCTGGTCGAATGATTTGTACACGGACATCTTTTTCAGCACGTAAACTTCGAGCAAAACCTTCGAGTGCTGCTTTGCTAGCGATATATTCAACATAGTCAGCAGTAGCTAAATGTGCAGCTACAGAGCTTATAAATACTAGTTTGCCTTTTGATGTTTGTACGAAAGGTAGAAGGTAATGACTAAGCGCTATTGGCGCTTTTAAATTTGTATTTAGCAGTGTTGTTAATGCTTCACTGGCGTGTAGGTGACTTGGTCCATAGAGTGCGATGCCAGCATTGTGTATGACTAAATCTAAAGACTCTATTTTTTGTGTTTGAAAAAAAGCTTCTAAAGTAGCAAGTTGTTCAGATTTCTGTGAAACTTCTTTTTGTGATACTGCAAAGCTTTGACTCAAGTCTAGTTGAACATAGTTATCTTGTGTAAAGAGTGGATCTGATAAATCTTGTAGAGACTTTCGACCAATCAATACAAGCCTATGCTCACCAGCTTCTTGATAACACTTAGCGAGCTCAAAGCCAATTCCACTTGTTGCACCTGTAATGAGAATATTCATTGATTAACAAACTAATACTGAAAAAATAGTACAGAAAGAGCGCAGAGGGATTTAATTGAACAACCCTTTGATTCTATCCAAGAGATTTTCTTTTTCTTCGATTTCTTCATTGGCAAATTGTGCATAGTTTTCCATAGCTTCTTTAGCTTCTGGGCTAAGTTTACTAGGTACGACTACATTGACAGTTACAACTAAATCGCCTGTGCCAGGACGTTGTAAACGTGGCATACCTTTGCCCCGTATACGAAATTCTTCTCCTGGTTGTGTTCCTGCGGGTATATTGAGCGCTTCGTTGTCTTCTTCTGAATCTATGGTTGGGATTTCAAATGCAGAGCCAAGTGTGGCTTGTGCAACACCTATATCTAAACGGTAGTGAAGGTCATCACCATCACGAGTGAAGTAATCGTGCTCTTCTATGTCTATGTAAACGTAGAGGTCACCACTACGTCCACCGTCTACGCCTGCATTGCCTTCTTGAGGAATGCGTAAGCGATAACCGCCATCTATACCTTTTGGTAGGCTTACATCAACGGTGTTGGTGCTTTGTTGCCTTCCTGAAGCGCTACATTTGCCACAAGGCGTAATAACGACTTCACCAGCACCACGGCATTGTTGGCAAATCTGGTTACTGACCATTGTGCCAAAGATGCTTTGTGTTTGGCGCCTGACTTGACCTGCACCCTGACAGCTTGGACAAGTCTTTTTGCCTTCGCTGCCTGGCTCGGCCCTTTTACCGTCGCACCTGTCGCAGGCTTGCATTCTTTCTACTTGTAGGGGGACTGTTTCGCCAGCTCGAGCCTGCTCGTAGCTAATGACTAAATTTGCTTCAAGGTCTTCACCATCAAAGCCACGGCTACGAACAGTTTGCCCTGCTCCAGCCATGCCACCACTCATACCACCACTCATGCCACCGCCAAAAAAGCTATTAAAGATATCAAAGATATCACCACTAAATTGCGCTTGTGGATCGGCGCTGCCGTAAGTGTCATAGCGCTGACGTTTTTCTGCATTAGAGAGAATAGCGTAAGCTTCATTGATTTGTTTAAATTTTTCTTCTGCTTCTGCGTCGCCGGGGTTTCGGTCAGGGTGATATTGCATAGCCAGTTTGCGATAGGCAGATTTGACCTCTTTGGCGCTTGCTGTTTTATCCAAGCCTAGTAGCTCGTAATAGTCCATAGTTAGCTTATGATATAGATAAAACGGTAGAAAATCTATGTACATTAGACTCAACTAAGCTACAAAAACCATACTGATAGAGTCAAAATTAAACAAAAATACTGTTAGCATTCAATACTTGCAAAGTGTAAAAAAAAATCTGTACATTTGCATGAATTTGACAAACTGTTTTGCGATAGGTGCAAGTATTAAGATTTTAGCAACAATTTTGTAATTTGTTCTTCAAAAAGTAGCACAGATTCTCATGAAATACACTTTTTGGCAATAATTTTGCCAAAAATATGAACTATTGTTAAAATTAGTTTGCCTATCTGACCCTGAACTTGACTCAAAAATACGTTTTTGATATACAATTTGATAACAAATGTTTTAAAATAACTGTACAGTTATTCATTTTTAGCTTACTTTATTGCAAAATGTTCATTTCAATAACGTTTTAGTAACGATTTTTTGTTGACATCCCTAAAAATGCTGTGCTACCTTCTTATTTGTGAAGATTGCTTAATATTTGAGCAATTTTATAGTCAATGTTTTAAGACTTGAAGGCTTGTTCTTACAAACTGTCTGAGTCAACATTGAGAATTTTTAACCTTAGCTTGGAGGGTTACTCTTATGAAGTCTTTAGAACTAAAGTCTTTAACATCAGAATATTTAAAGTCTCTTTTAAGTAAGGGTGGAACAATTGCAACTGCTTTTGTCTCACTTTTGCTACTTTCAGCTGTAAACGCACAGGATGCTGAACCTGTGCTTAATGCTGCGGATACAGGCTGGATTTTGGTATCTACAGCCTTTGTTATTTTTATGGTTGTTGGTCTTGGATTCTTTTACGGCGGTTTGGTACGTCGTAAGAATGCACTCAACACCATCATGATGAGCTTCATTTCTCTTGGTATTGTTAGCATCACTTGGGCAATCATTGGTTACAGCTTTGCCTACGGTGAAGGTCATGCGCTCTTTGGTTTAAGCCTTGACTACCTTGCTATGAGAGGTATTGGTCTTCAGTTTGATGGTATTCCCTTAATTCTAGATTTTGCTTTCCAAGGTGCTTTTGCAATTATCACTGCTGCACTTATCTCAGGTGCAATTGTTGAGCGTATGCGCTTTAGTGCTTATATGTTCTTTATTACTATCTGGAGTGTTTTAGGCTATGCGGTTATGGCATTCTGGGTATGGGGCGGTGGTCTATTTGATTTTGGTCATCATGGTCTATTTGGTTTGAATGATGCTATTGACTTTGCTGGTGGTACTGTAGTTCACATCAATGCTGCTATTGCTGCACTTGTACTCGCAAGCATGATTGGCAAACGCAAAGACCATGGCAACAAAGCTATGCTTCCTCACCAAGTACCGTTTACACTTTTAGGTGCAGGTATCTTGTGGGTAGGTTGGTTTGGGTTTAATGGTGGTAGTGCTTATGCTGCAGATTCAATTGCTGCACTTGCTATGACCAATACACTACTTGCTCCTGCTGCTGCAATCCTTGCATGGGCAACACTTGACTATGTTCGTACAGGTAAAGTTACTGCTGTTGGTTTAGCAACTGCAATTATCGTGGGTCTTGTAGGTATTACACCAGGTGCTGGTGTTATGAGCCCAATTTCTGCAATCCTAGTTGGTTTAATTACAGCAATTCCTTGTTATTTATTCATCGAATGGCGTGCTAGCAGTGGTTTAGATGATTCACTTGATGTCTTTGGTGCGCACGGTCTAGGTGGTATTGTCGGCTCACTTCTAACAGGTGTTTTTGTAAGCACAAACTGGGGTGGCGATGTAAACGGTAGTGCAACACAATTTATGTCGCAGCTAGTTGCTGTTGTTATTGCTATTGGTTACAGTGTTGTTATCACATTTATCATTGCTAGTGTCACAAGATTATTCTTCCCACTACGTGCTCCAGACAGTATAGAAGACGTTGGTTTGGATGTTGCTATGCATGGTGAAGAAGCCTATAGTGATGGCGAAGGCGCAATCCTTATTCCTGTTGGTGACTAAGCATCAAACCGCTTTGCTGTTTGATGGGTTAGATTTGAACTATGTTCAAATCTAATGGTGTCAGAAAACGTATTGATTTACGTAATATTGATATGCGTAATATTGATTTACACAGAGTGGATTCATTCTTATACTAAACTGAAAGATGAATGTCATAAAGATATAGTCGCAAAGATTGCGAAATAACCGAAGGATAAAGGCTTGAAAACCTTGTGTATTGACTGAGATTATGACATTTATGATTCACTTCGGTATTACTCACGTCCGTTTGTCGATTTGTTTGAAGTTCAACAAATCGTGGAAGAGCTTTTAGTACAGCAATATGCTACTTAGAATTTAGGAGAATACTAATGAAGCTTGTAACTGCTTTTATTCGAAAAGAAAAATTGATTGATGTTATCTCAGCATTGTTTGACAAAAGCATTCATGGTCTTACTGTGTCAAATGTAAAAGGGCATGGTGGAGAAGGTGAAAAGGTTGAGACTTACAGAGGCACACGTGTTAAGAAAGAGCTGAATGAAAAGCTGAAACTTGAAATTGGTGTTTCGGATGATTTTGTTGACTTAACCATTCAGACTGTTATGGATGCAGCGCGCACGGGTAATGTTGGTGATGGCAAGATTTTTGTGATACCTGTTGAAAAGGTTTATCGTATTCGCACAGGTGAAGAAGATAATCAGGCTGTTACACCTGTTAAGAAGTAAGCTAAAAATAGATAGTTAGTTAGTTGAAACGCCAATCTTTGGATTGGCGTTTTTTTGGATATTGATGGTAGCGTCCTAGCTAGAGCTGGAGGCTAGAACCAATCGTTTAGAACCAATCGTTTTGCATATCGTAAGGGGTGCGGTTTAAGCTTTTTAGCAATTCTGCTTGAGTTTTCATTTCAGGTAGCTCCCATTCGAAGTGATATTTGGCAGCTTGGAGTTTACCTAAATAAAAGTTCTTTGATGATTCAGCAGGATTAGTGTCTAAGCCTTTCTGAGCAGCAATACTTAGTTGTAACCAGACCCATGCCAATACGAGTTTGCCTGTAAAGTCGAGGTACTCGGTGGCGTTGGCTAGGGCTAGGTTAGGGTCTTTTTGCATGGCAGAAGTGAGGGCAAGAGTCGTTTCTTGATGGAGGTTTAGGTAGGGCTCGAGCCCACCCCCAAACTCCTCCAAACCTACTTGCCCCTTAGCCTCCCCAATAGTTTCCTTAACAGCAGCAATGAATGTAAAGTAAAGCTTGCCATTACCAATTGTCGTTTTCCGCCCCAACAAATCAAGCCCCTGA
>CALDTA010000448.1:0-3982 GCA_937924455.1 uncultured Deinococcales bacterium | reverse complement strand
AATGTTACTGAAAGATATCAGTCCAACTGTAAATGAGAGAAGTTTAAAAATATTCGCAAATGTTTTTTAAGAGATAGGTCACTTTTCTGATTTCTCAGACACTATTGCCTTACGTACATTTAACAAGGGAAACATAAGCTAAAGATAAATTTATTCGGGTGGGACTACTGTAGCTTATAGCTTCTTTAGCTTATGACTTCTATAGTCCTAAATTTTATTTATATTTAAAGCCTTTTGTAAAAAATATTGTTTCGATTCTTCCCCCCACCTTCTTAGGAGATGTTTCCGTGTCGTCAATCCAAATTCCCCTATACAAGTGTTTATTTACAATTTTCATCACCTTTATCTTTTCGATAGCCTCGTTTGGATTTGCTGAAGGTAGTTATCAAGCAGGACTTTTACAATCTTTATATGACTACCCAACAGTACGAATGTATTCAGATGTTATTAGTGCTGGTGAAGTTATTAATGTATCCGCTTGTGGTAATAGTGATGCAGATGATATTCGCGTTACTATCTTTAGCCCAAGTGGGGCACAAGTCTTTACACAAACGATTACGTCTTCAAATGTTCCTTGTAATAGTTTGATGAATGCACCTCTTACGAATCCTATCCGCTACACAACGACGACGACAGGTGCGCATGAAGTTAGAATTGAAAATTTAAATGGTTCTGAGTTAGACCGTTTTGATGTTACGACGACACCAAACGCAACGACTAACCCTGACCCAACAGTTTTACAAGGTCGTTTACATTCATATAAGTGGCGTTATAATGCCCATAGCTTTTCACAAGCAAGCTCAACTGATGCGAATTACTACGTTCCTGTTGATGGGGGATTCCCAGGCACGAATTTTGTTTGGCAATTAGACCTTAATGACTTTGCTGGGTTTGTGTATGACCTCAAAGCAAATGATATTGGTGTAAATGCGCCAAATTCAGGTTTGAGTGTACCAACTTCAGGTAATAGTGTTACTGAAAAATACCCAATATATTTTGGATATCCTGTGACTGCTGGTCCAGAACCTACAGGCTGTGGTGTCATAAGCAATGTGGGATTTTTAGATTCTGATGGTCAAGATAATACCTTTTCCCCTGGTGGATCTGTAGGGGTTCAGGACACGGGTACCTTTCAATTTGATTCAAATATTACAGGTACTTATGCAATTACTATTGATGTTTCTGATGGTGCAGGTGGTGGACCTGATGGGATATTTGGTGGTGGTGATGTTATTCTTCTGGGAAATGCTATTAGTGGTACTAATTCCGTTGTTTGGGATGGTAAAGATAATAATGGTGTGCCACTTCCTCAAGGAACTTATCAGGCACAAATTTCATTACGTCAAGGTGAGTATCACTTTATTGCAAATGATGCAGAAACCAGTGGTGGTACTTCTGATGGCTTGACGATTTATAGGGCTACAAGCAACACAAGTGTATTTCCAACCCAAGTCTATTGGGATGATACGCCGATAGGTGGTACAAGTAATCTCCCAGATGGTGCATCTTCTGCTACGAGTGCGGGTAAGCACACATGGGGTAATTTCACAGGTGGTGGCTTTGGTAATGCTCGTTTTATTGATACCTATACCTATGGGTGTATAGCAACATACGAAACACCTGCGGTAATTGTCCCAGATGAAGAAACAACGATTGAAGTTGTTAAAGAAGTAGAGCCTGTTTCTATTCCTGGCGTATTTAATCTTGAGATAACAGAAACTGATGGTACGCCAGTAAGCTCAGTCAGTGATGTAGCTCATGCTGGTACTACGGGTGCTATTAGCCTCTTACCTGGTAATTACCTTGTTGGGGAATCTGGTGGTACGGATACTGATTTGTCGCTTTATCAGGCGAGTATTAGTTGTATAGATAAAGATACGAATGCTGTGATTGCACAGGGGGCAGGCTCGAGCCTGCCCGTAACCCTCACATCAGGTACTGACATGCTCTGTACTATTTCAAATACATTAGTGCCTGCAATCATTATCAAGAAAGAAACTATAGATGGTGATGGTACATTTAACTTTACGAGTAGTACGCTTGGGAATTTTGCTTTAACAACAACTGGTGGTAGTGCTACGCAAACCTTTGCAAACTTATCTGTTGGCACTCACGATATTACTGAAACAGTGCCAAGCGGCTGGTTACTTGAGTCTGCAACATGTGATAATGGCGATAGCCCAGCTTCGATCAATTTAGGTTCAAAAGATTTAGTAACCTGTACATTTACAAATCAAAAAGCTGCTGAAATCAGCTTAGCTAAAGTATGGGGCGATGCAAAGCTAAATGATGCAGTTACAGTCAGCGCAACTGCCCCTGCTGCTGCTGTTGTCTACTCTGCTGTTGCTGATACAGCATCTGAAGTAGATCCAGCACCAAGTACGCTAACTGTGGCTGTTGGTGAAACAGTCAGCTTTTCTGAAAGTTTTACTACAGGTGATGCTGCGAACTATACTTCTGTACTGAGTTGTACAGGAGCAACAGATATTGATCCAAGTGATGGCTTGGTGATAGATGCAACAGATAGTGCGATTGATTGTACTTATACGAATACCAGAATTAAGTCAAGGTTGACGGTTGTTAAGAAGCTAGAACCAAGTGGTGATGATGGTCTTTTTGTCATGAATGCAAATGGTACTACAGGAACTGCTGCAGGTGATGGTGCGACGGCTTCAAGCGAAGTTCTTGCAGGCGATACAGCGTTTTTTGAAGAGACCGCAGGTGCTGGGACGGATTTAGCTAATTACACGACCAGTTATAGCTGTACCGATGGATCAAGTGGTACAGCAACACGTGCTAAGTTTGTGATGCCAATATCAGATGTTAGCTGTACGATCACAAATACTAGAAAAACGAGAAATCTAACGGTTAATAAAGTTTTAGACCCAACAAGTGATTCAGGTCTTTTTGTAATGGATGCTGGTGGCACTTTAGGTACAGAAGCAGGGCATGGTGCAACAGCTTCAACCGTAGTCCCTGTTGGTCAAACAGTCACTGCTCAGGAGCTTGCTGGTACAGGAACATCACTAAGTGATTTTGACCAGCAATATACTTGTAATAATGGCGTATCTGGTAGTGGTAGCTCTGTAAATTTTGCGATGCCAGATAGTGACGTTGTTTGTGAATGGACAAACACCCGTAGAACTGCAGATTTAATCATCGTCAAGCAAGTTATCAATGATGATGGTGGTAATGATACGGTTACAGATTTTGGTATTTCTTTGACCGACTTTGCTAATAATGCTGTCGCCACCAGTTTTGACTCTGGTGTTGTAGCAGGTAGCACTACAACTTATACAAGTACTACTATCCAAGTCTATGCAGGCTTGGATTACACCCTGTCAGAATTAGATCTTCCTGGTTATACAGAAGGTAGTTGGAATTGTGGTACATCAACTGGTTTAAGTACTACGATCAATTTAGCCTCAAACACATCCCAGACATGTACAATTATCAATAATGACAACATTGGTAGTTTGATTTATCAAAAAAATATTGTCGGTGGTACAGTTACAGACCCAGATTTATTTAATCTAACTATCAATGGCAATCCACACATAAGTGGAAATGCTATTGCAAATCCTTCTACGAACACACCCTATGAACTAGGTGAAACACAAGTTGCTGGTTATGGTTTTAGAAATGTAGTTTGTGTTAGTGATATTGCTACTTCAACAAACAATGCAACCTTTACTTCTTTGCCAACAATTAGCTTGGTTGAAGGTGAAAATCTAGTTTGTACTGTGACGAATGTTTATCCGCCAAGCATCACACTCACAAAAGTGATTGACTCGCTTCATGGTGGAGATGCCTTAGCTGATGATTTTAATCTTACAATCATTGGAACTAACGCAGCTAGTAGTGGCATTTCTAGTAATCCACATGCAAGTGGTACGACTTTAAGTGCGCTTCCTGTTGGTGGAGCATTTGAGATTGGTGAAACACAACTTCCTGGCTATGAACTTGTAGATATTGTTTGTAC
>CALDTA010000447.1:0-3646 GCA_937924455.1 uncultured Deinococcales bacterium | reverse complement strand
GTATAAGAATTTTGTAAGAGTTAAGACGAATTGGCTTTCTTTTCATTACGACAGCCCTACACAGCCAGATATCCTGATACTGTGCGGATTTATTTGCTCAGCTTATTATGCCTAATACTTGCCATAGTCATTCTAGAACCTCAACACTTAGAATCTAGGCAATACACCTATGACACCTATAACAATTTTGACAATTCCACATCATCCCGAGTACCACAGCTTCAGCTACCTCCAGATTCGTTAAACCTAGATCAAAGCTTAGACGACGCTCAAGGTGGCTATGTATTTTCGCTAACGGTTAACCCTAGTAACTTACAAAACGACTTACAAAGTGCTTTACCAGATAAATCATCTGAAAGCTCTGTACAACCTCAAAGTAATAGTGCTAATAATAATGATACTAAACAAGACAATATTATTAGTCTTTCAAATGAAATAACGATTTCAAAATCACCTCAAAACAGAGCATTAGGACCACTAGGAGAACTTAGCAGCTTAACAGCTATACAACTTGTCATACTTACACTTGGCATTCTAGCTGCTAGTATTGTGCAAGGTCTACTTGGCTATGCTTTCTCGCTTATAGTCATACCTTTAATCTTAAATATAGTCAACTACAGCTTAGTTGAAGCGATCCTATTCGTTTCATTACTCGCTCTCATTCTTAAAAGTAATTTACTTTGCTACAATGCCTTTATCTATAGAGTCTATAGAGGCTATAGAGCCTCAAAACATCAGTATGACCTTAGCTTAGAAATCGTTTGGCCAGCTATGTTTTTACGCATTGCTGGATTACTTGTCGGTCTTTTTCTCTTAGCAATTGCTGTACAATTTCAACCACCCTCCCTAATACAAATTATCACTGGACTAGTTTTAATACTTACTATCATCCAATTTGTGTTACTGATAAGTACTTGGCAAATCGTCAGTACCAAATGGCTATGGTTAAGCTCAGTCATTAGTGAACTTCTAAGAGGTGCAACAGGGTTAGGCGCAGCATTTCCCTATTGGCTAAACTTAAACGACTTAAACGACTTGAACGACTTAAACGACGAATCTTATCTAGAAAAACGTTCACTTATCAACGCAAGCTTGTGGGCGATATTGCCTATACAAATCATTTTACTGTTTGGCATGTACGGACAAAACCTCTTGCCAATAGTAGGACAGGCATTTATATTTTTACCCATTGGGCTCGTTGGCTTATGGCTGGGGGTCTGGTGTTCTAACAAACTCTCTAGAAATATAAAAACCATCAAAACTCTAGAAATCACTATTCATTTCTTGATTCTTTTAGTAACACTTGCTTTACTTCTTTGGCCGTTGATAAACAGTTAGTTTTTTCCGGCCACCATCGCCAACAACTCCAGAAAACTTTGCTTTTGTGCCTCATCTAGATTTTCAAGTAATCGCTTTTCAGACTCCAACTCAAAAAGCAAAACTTTATTCAACATATCTTGTCCACCCTCTGTCATAGATATAACGCTTCGGCGTTTATCTTGTTCATCAGGCGCTATCTGTATTAGACCACTCTCTTGCATACGCCTAAGCATCGGATGTGTGTTGCTTGGTTCCATAGCAATATGAGTACTAATGCTGCGTTGGGTACTTGGACCCAATTCATCAAGCGCTTTAAGTACCGCAAACTGTAACGGTGTAATTTGAAAGGCTGCGGTGCTTTCTAAAAATAGTGCTACGTTCCGCTGATGCGCCCGTCTAAGTAAATGACCAGGGGTCAAGTGTAGTGGCTGTTGAGGCTGTTTAGATACTAGTGGAATTTGTCGGGGTCGTTTTGCATCTCCCATAGCTCTATAGTAGCTTATTGACGCGACAAATACTGCCCTACTAGCTAGGGATTCTATTACTCTATTTGATCCAGAGCAATGTACCTAAGACAATAAACACAACAAAAATCACACGGTTAAATTTATTTGCTGGTACATAACCTGCAATAATATTTCCCAAAACAGTGCTCAGTGCCAATACAGGTATCGCCCAAAAACTTCGCTGCCACATAACCGCATCCCACATGTTGCTCATAGCATGACTGACTGCAATCAGCAAACCAGCCATTAGCAAAAAGGCTTGAATTGTAGCTCGAAATCGTCGTTGCTCCCATTGTCTAAAAGAGCCATATAGCACAACAGGTGGACCGCTAATGCCACAACTACTCCCTAACATGCCACCTACGAAACCAAAAAAGTAAGCCCATCTGGTTGAGATTTTCTCAAGGTTTACACGAGAAAGAAGTCGATAAAGACCATAGCCTATGAGTATAGTACCAAGGGTTCTAGCCACTAACTGCTCTGGAATACTAGTTATGAACCATATCCCAAACGGAATACCAAAAAGCGCACTCGGCACAAGCCGCTTGAGCGAGACAAAATCAACCAGTCTCCATTCTCTAATTAAAATAAAGATAGCAACAATCACGGTAGTAACAATCACTAAAGGCGCAGCTTCTTGCACATCTAACATCATGCTGAGAAGCGGCACCGCTATCAGTGGAAAGCCAAATCCAAAGGTTGTATTAGCAAGTGCTGCTATAAATAAAATACCTAAAATAATTGCTAAATCCATAAACAACTCACTCAAAAGTCTAAAGTAAGCCATTTAGGGGTCTGGTCTTTTAGCTTACCTGATTGTCAATACTTTCTTAATGTGGATAGGCATCCTCTGGCAATGGTGTTACATAAGGTTGCCCTTTTTTAGCAGCTTTAAACTCTTCTTGTGCCTTAGCTAAAGCATCTGCATCTGTCAACAAATCATAGGCAGTGAGTGCCATAGCCTTACCAGCAAACATCATCCCCTTCATGCCAATGCTCGAGCCACACGATGCCACCGTCTGCCAACTATGCGCTGGAGTACCAATCGGCCAACAAGTTGTATTAAATTGTACCGTAGGTGTAATGTGACTAACATCTGCAACTTCAGTAGAGCCACCCATAGCTGGTGGATTATCGCTGTGTTGAAAAACCTCACCCACTAGCGGTCGGTTAAATGTCTCCTCACTAGTACCAACAGTCTGAGAAACATTCCAACGAATATCATTATCTACAGAACCTTCAACAAAAGTAGCTTGTAATTCTTTAGCAAACTTTATTTCCTCAGCCGTAAACTCCATACTGCCATCAAGCAGTTTAAAGTTTTCATACATGAGTTCTGAAGCAACTGTATTTGCCAGATAGTCGTAACACCCTGTTAAGAAATCTATATCATGGGTTGTGCCTGTCATCATTGCTGCACCTTCTGCAATTGCTAAAACACGTTCGTAAATTTCATCTACAAACTGGCGGTTAGGCGCACGAACATACATCCATGTTTGTGCAAGTGCAGGAACAACATTTGGCGCTTCTCCCCCATTGGTAATCACGGTATGCATACGCGCTTCTGGAATAACATGTTCACGTAAATAATTGACACCTACATCAAAGAGTTGTGCAGCATCCAAAGCGCTACGTCCTAAATGTGGTGACGCTCCAGCATGAGACGCTACACCATGAAAGTTTACTTTAAAAGAATTCATAGCAGCAGACGAACCCATTGTTAATGTATTTGTTGAACCAGGGTGCCATGTAATTGAAGCATCTAAGTCATCAAACAAACCATGTTTTGCCATAAAGGTTTTACCAGTCAATGTTTCTTC
>CALDTA010000446.1:0-3669 GCA_937924455.1 uncultured Deinococcales bacterium | reverse complement strand
ATTCTAAAGGTTTAGATTTTGAAGGTTTAGAGTCTGAAAAACTAGATGTCGATGTTCGTGAATCAAGACAGCAAAGTTATCATAAGTCCGATGATTCTGAAGAATTGAATCAGCTAAAACAGCTTGTGCAACATAGAGAAGTCGAGCTAGGGCACTATCGAGCAAATGTGAAGCAGCACTTCGTTGATATGGCAAAAGTGCTTAATAACAAGCACGAAAGTGATGAAGCTTTGAATCAGGCAATGATTAGTCAAATTGGACTTGGTGCTGAAAAACTTGTTGGTGCTGAGTCGATGAAGAGTGCTGTAGGACTAAGTCTAGGATTAAGTGCTAGTGATTTAGGAAGCAATAGCTTTAGTGTTTCAGAAGGTTATGTCGAAGGTGCGTCTGCTAAAGCTAATGATAAAGTTAATGCTAAAGTTAATGCTAAAGCTAATGCGTCTGATAAAGCTGAATGGATTCCAGTAGAACAAGAAGCAGAAATTGATGAGTTTTTTGTAGAAACAAGTTCTGAAACAAATCATGATGCAGAAGCTAAGAAGGAAAACCGTTTTCAAGAGCTTGCAGAAGAAATTGAAGGTAAGTCCAATAATGCTTTTTCTGGAATAAAAAACTGGTTTAGTGGTGTTACAGGTACTACACCCCGTATAGCAACCCCGAACCTAGGACGCACTACTTCTACAAATTCTACGAATTTATCTAATGATGCAACGAAAAAGACCTATAGTGACTTACTAGTTACCAGTATTCCTCAGACTGATGTTCACTATGATAACGGCGTGCTTGTTGATGACTCAGTTTTAGATAGTCAATGGAGTTTGGATTCGACTGCGCTCAGCCAGCATGATAGAACCCAGCAAGTGTCTTCTAAGAAGCCTGATGGCAAAACAATAAAAGCTAGTAAGTCTATAGGTAGTGAGAGAGACTACCGTTCTGCTTATGTTTATTCAGAAGCAAACGCTGAGTCTGATGCGTATGAACAATCATCCTCTCCCTCTTCTATAGATAAAGATACCCAGCCGAATACTCACAAACCGAACACTAATAAAGTATCTGCTAACGATGAAGCCTCTCAATATTTGCGTTTGCAGCAGGGCTTTGATGAAAAAAGTGCGGGCAGTGAAAGTAGTAAGTTTATTTCTGTGACGTCTGATGATACAAGCAGTAGCGATATCTCTCTGGAAACAGCTGAAAAACCACTAGAAGTTGAAAGACCTGACCCATATGTACCTGAAAGGTCAATGTCTAAAGTAGCTATGTTTAAAACCGAGCATGATAGTGAGGCATCACAGATAGATAAAATTAGCTCAGTGGATGTTAAAACAGATGTTAAAGCAGGTGTTGAAAGCTTAGAAAGTAAAAGCGATATGCTTGATCCCTATGATCGTATTACTGATGCTGTGCTTAAAGAGAGTTCAAAGCAGAATCTAAACGACGAAAAGAAAATCATTCATGAGCTTTTCTATGTTCGTGGGCATCAATCGAATATTTCGGGTAAAGCTATGTCGAATATTAATCCTGGGATTCCAAAAGATAATTGAGAGTGTTATTAATCAACAGGGATGGGGAATACTCACCTATCCCTAGATCCCTAGGTTTGGCTTGAATAAAACAAAATCGTATGGCTACGTATGGCTACGTAATGGCTACTTAATGCCTTTGGAAGTAAAAATGCAAATGTTATTTAAAGTAGATATGCTTGCTACATAAAATACGATGTGGCAAGCATTTTTGTTTTGCGTTACAAATTTGGGATGGTTTTTAGAATATATTAAGGATAGCTACGGTATACTCTGTTAGGCTTTCCGATTTTTTGTGTGAGGTTGACAGAAGTAAATCAGCTTAAACTATTTACAAGTTACTGTACAAAATCTCTTAAACTGCCACTTTTTGACTTAGAAGTTAAAAGAAGTTAAAAATATAAAAGATAGCAAGTTTGAAATACTTTTTATGAAACAGATACCTCAACTAACTAAGTTTATTTTCGTTTTAGCGTGTATTGTTGCTTCTGCTATTGCTCTAGCACACGCCACTATTGTTATTGTCACCTTAAGTTTAAATCCATTAACACCACAGGTCAATGAAACATTAGATTTTAGTGTGTATATGGAAACACCGTTGCAAGTACCAGTTGAAGACGCAATTATCTTTGTGGAAGCTAAACCAAAAGATGGTATAACAACTGAAGTTACTCGCATACAACTTACTGAAGACAGAGAGAATCCTGGGACTTACAGAGGCAATATCACACCTACTAAAGAAGGTGCATGGGATTTTTTCTTTCGAGATCAAACCTATAAGGCAGAGGAAGCTAATCAGCATATTGAAGTTTTGGTTGGTAAAGAAAATTTTTCAGATATAGAATTTATTTTTCCACCTACAGCAATTGAGAGTCGCAATAGCTGGCGTACATGGCTGATTTGGTTAGTGGGTTTGCCGCTTGTCGCTGCAATTATTTTGACTGTGTTTGTTTTGACGGGTTCAAAAAACGATACCAAAAAATTAGACATAGAATTATGAATGCAGGTGTTGATTCAGCCACTCAATGCCAGCATGGGCACGGCTCTGTAAATCATCTATTGCTTTTTTGTTGAATTGTTGGTCTAAATCTAATTCGCCTGTAAAGGGTATCGTTATTTCAGTAGCTTGAGACTCTGCTAAGAAGGCAGCAACTTTTGGGTCGTAAACAATGCCCATATAAGGCGTCTTAGCAACTGCTGATAAAATGAGTCCGTGTAAACGTATTGAAATGACTAGACTTGCTTGCTGTATGGCTTCTATTACTTCATCAGGTGTTGTAGCTTCATAGACTTTGAGAGTAGGGATTATCTCTTGAAGTTTATCAATCGTTGCTTGGTCTTCATCTTTTTGAATACTCAGTGCCACGACGTTTTCTGAACGGTTTTGTAGATGCTCAGCAATTTTGATGAGACCAGCTTCAAGTTGAGGATAGCCACCTCTAGGGATGAGCATGATTGTTTTATGTTTTAGATTAGATATTTCAGTATTTGCCTTTGCATTAAGCAACAAGGCACAATCTGCAAAGCATTCAGAGGGAATATTGAGTGAATGTAGTAAATCCTGTGATGTTTTATCTCTTACGGCAATGTTTACGCCTTTTAAACTTGCTTTTAGCCAAGCTTTACCTTGATCATTTAATGGACCGATAGATTGTCCAAAAACAAAAGTGTTTTTCCTAAGAAGCTTAGCTAATCTCAGAACAGCAAGATAATACAAAAGGCTACGGTTACTTGTTTTGTTTTGGAGTAGACCACCACCACCTGAAATGACGGCGTCACAGTTGTAAACAGCAGAAAAAAGAGATTTATAACGGTGAACCGCTTTTACATTGTGTAGCGTTTCGGTAGCATTAGGATTACTAGAAAGAACAACGATATCGTGTTTATCTTTAAGACCAGAAATTAAGCCTGAAAGAAGTGCTTCATCGCCTAAATTACCGTAACCGTAATAGCCAGAAATAAGAATCTTTGTCATGATGTTTTAGCTGACATCTTCTTGAAGACTATCGACAGTTGCAGTTGCTAACCAGCGTTGTACGAGACTAACGCCTAGTCTAGCGATAGGTACAAGAATCAGACCAATGATTGTACCAATGACCAGTGCAACAAGGGTACGTTCTAAAGAAATCAAGAGTGGTGTGTGGTAATG
>CALDTA010000445.1:0-3504 GCA_937924455.1 uncultured Deinococcales bacterium | reverse complement strand
ATTGATAGGCAAAGCACTTCCATCTGGACCTATCGTAGCATTGATAATAATGTTGATAGTATCATTACTATTTGCAGTTGTACCAGCGCTGTTGTTACTAGAAGCGTCTGCTTCAAAAAGACTTATGCGAAGTCCACTTCTGTTTGCAATTGTAATTGCTTGCTGATCTGTAAAGTAGTAAAGGTTAAGCTCTGTATCGTTTGAGTTAAAGAGTTGCAATTCCAGACCATTGGTTCCCATTTCACCAAAGCCTTGAACGTTGCCATTGGCATCATTCAAGCTTAATTGCCAGTCAGGGTAAGTTGCTAAATTATTGATGATTTGCATAGCTAAGGCGTCACAGACGGCTTGGTTAGTTGACGTAGTAGTTTCTTCGATAGGTGTTGTTACAACTGTTGTGACTACTGATCCATTTGATGCATTCTGTGCTGAATTACCCTGCCCATTATTCTGCCCATTACCTTGCCCGTTATTTTGTGCTTGCCCATTTCCATTACCTTGTCCTGAATTTTGTGGCTGTAAATTCACAACCTCTTTATCTTGAGATTTGGCGTTTGCGTTTTTATTTGCTTGTACAGGTGTGAGATTGGTTGTTGTTTGTGCATTTTGTGCCATTTGTGCAGAGACCGTTGTGGTACTCATATAACCTACTGCTACAAATAGGCTTAGGAACGCCATACACAGACTAACAAGCGTTTTTCTCCTTTGGATTTGCAGTATTTTTAAAGTCATTATGTTTCCTACTACTCTTCTTGTATCTTTTCTTGTTATATCTTTTCTTGTTATATCTTTCATGCTAGTTTCCCCCTGTTTATACCCTTTTGCAATACATTTGTTTAAATACACCGCTTTGGAATATTACCGTTTTGGAATAACCGTTACTGGTGTCGAATTTATGTTCAATAAGATATAAGCAGACTAACTACTTATACTATACAGATTATAAGGTACTTTTTGGTGACTGTGCCTTGAGAAAGCTGGAGATTTGTTCAGGTTCAGCATTTTTGTTGTCAGGACGCACTCTACCTATCCAAAAAACCTTGAAAGTCGTATTATATCTGCACTAATCACAGGAGGTTATTTCATGCCACAAATCTGGTTTGAAGGCAAACTTGTTGCTCAAGAGGATGCAAAGATATCGGTGCTTAACCATGCACTGCATTATGGCTCGAGCATCTTTGAAGGCGTTCGTGCATACGAAACTGAGCAAGGTCCTGCTATTTTCCGTTTAAAAGAACACACAGACCGTTTACTAGAATCAGCGAAAATTTTTGATATGGAAGTGCCTTATAGCGTTGACTATATGAACGATGCCATCATCCAAACTGTCAAAGCAAATGGGCACAAGTCGTGCTATATTCGCCCACTGCTTTGGTACGGTGGCGAATCACTAGGTATCTTTCCAAAAGCAAACCCAGTCCAGTTCATGGTGGCGACTATGCCGTGGGGAACTTACCTTGGTGACGAAGCTATTCGCAAAGGTGCAAGCCTCATGACCAGTAGCTGGCGTCGTAGTCCAGGGGATGTTCTAGCAACCAAAGCCAAAATCGGTGGTAACTATGTTAACTCTATTCTTGCAAATCAAGAGGCTAGAGAAAATGGCTATGACGAAGCACTACTACTAGACGAGCAGGGCTTTGTCTCTGAAGGTTCTGGCGAGAACATCTTTTTTATTTGTGATGGCGTCTTGTACCCAATTGCCCACTCAATTAACCTACGTGGTATCACACGTGATTCAGTGATTAAGATTGCTAAGTTACTGGGAATCACAGTAGAAGCAACTATGGCTACACGAGATGAGCTTTACACTGCCGATGAAGTGTTTATGGTTGGAACAGCAGCAGAAGTGACGCCAATTGCCCATATTGACAAGCGTTCAATTGGTACAGGTGAAGCGGGCGAGATTTCTATGAAAATCCGCAATACTTATCTAGATGCAACACATGGCAGACTTCCTGAATTTAAAGATTGGTTGACTTACGTTAGTTAGAAAATCATACCAATTCCGCTTAATTCATTCATTTAGTAGTTCCACGATTCACTGCAACAGCAGTTAATCGTGGAAGAGCTTTAACTATAGCCTTTAACTGCGAAGCGGAATGTGGTTGAGCACCTGACGCTTCTAGCTGGTTACTTAATTAACGATATCGTCGGATTCGGTATAATCAATTTGTTTAGATAATGTTTAGATAAAAAGCCAAGCATGTAAAATTGCTTGGCTTTTTTTAAGCTCAGTATTGTAACTATTTGCTTGAACTATTGACGCTCTAAATTAAAAATCCCGACCAAGCTTGGAATATTAACTTGACCACCTGCTTGGAATAATTGCAATTCACCACTGTAGCCAGTTTCATTAAACCAACCATCAAGCACTACCTGATCCATGAGACCCATATCTGTACCAAGGCACTCACTGTATAAGCCATGTTCAGCAAGAATTGCACCACTATCTAGGCAATTGCATAAACCACTGATGATAAATAGATTGTCTTGCACAGCTCTAAGTGTGAACATGTGTCCAAAACCGTAGCTATCACTGACTATTGTCATGATGATGCTTATAGGTACACCATTGATATAAAGCGTGCCTCTATAGTCACCATTGATGACAGGAACTTGTGGTTCATATAATGGTTTGTAAAGAGGTTTATAAGCACCTTCAGCTATGCTCACGGTCGAGAGTTGTAGCAAGAACAGTACACAAATCACGAATGTTGTGATAGATGTTGTTTTGTAGGGATAAGTTAAATTTTGTTCACCGCTCCAATGTTTAAAAAATTGCTTCCAAAACATTCCCATCACATCTTCTCACATTACTTTTCTTGTAGTACTTCTTTATAACTCACCGTATTTCATACATATTTCACGGTGTGTATTTTTTCATGTCTACCTATAGCCCAGTTGTATCTAAAGCCTAATGGTTGGCTATCAACAATCAATTGGGTGTGTAGCTACAATTATATATACACGTATCATAACCTAAATTTTCAATATATGTTTATTATAGCTGCCAAAACGTAAGGCATTATGACTGTATCTCACCTAAATATAGGTGTCGAGAGGCTTACGGTATGTATTTTATGTTGAATGGGAGGCTGAGATGTCTGTTACCTTTTATTAGTGAACAGGGTTGTTATTAATGAACAGGGATGAGGAATACCTCAAAGCTTGCTTCGAAAATAAAATATTCGATGTATAGTCTGCCAGACAAGAATTTATTGTTGCTTGTTGATACCTGTTAGCTTGCCGCAGGGTCCGCACATCCCTGATAAGGTTTTAAAAAGCGAAAAACCTTTAAGTGATTTGACCTTTAAGTGAGTTGAATAGGACGTAAGCAGGATATGTAGACAATATATGTAGGCAGTTTATGTAGGTACAGATATGTAGGGAGTGTATGTAAGCACATAAGTACAGTATGTAGTATGTAAGCACGGTGTAGATGCGTCTATGAACTGAAATATTGATGATTAAGAGAAGCTTATAAAAAAGTAAGACTAGCTACTT